>JAYYEE010000269.1:0-12778 GCA_036160175.1 Planctomycetota bacterium | reverse complement strand
CGTGTTCGTAGACGCGTCGATGGACCTCGACGACCTGCCATACGACGCCGCGGTCGACCGCGCCGTCGACCACTTGACCTCCTTGCGCGCAAGGCACCCAGGGCGTGACGTCGCCATCGTCACGACCGGAGAGTTGAGCGTCCCCTTGCCCGAGCGCCCCGGGATCGGGGGCAGAAACCTGCAGTTCGCGCTGCGCTGCGCCGAGCAGATCGCGGGCCGCGCGGTCACGGTGCTCAGCTGCGGCACCGATGGCATCGACGGGAGCGCGCCCGCAGCCGGCGCCGTCGTCGACGGCGACACCGCGCGTCTCGCCCAGCAAGCAGGCCTAAACGTCCTCGACCATCTGCGACGCTTCGACGCCTATCCCCTGCTCGCGCGCGTCGGATGCGCGATCACGCCTGGTCCGACAGGCATGAACGTCCGCGACCTTCGCGTGCTGTTCGCGGCCGGATCCTAGCGTCCAGAGTGCCGACAATGTCGGCACTTCGCCTGATCGGCCCCGGGCCCCTGCCCCGAGATGCCCATGCCAGCGAGGCCGCGAGAAGGCCCGTACCGGGACTTCAACTGCAGTCCCGTTCAAGTCGAAAAGAACCCTACACCAGGGATCGGACATCAGGGGACACATGGGGATCAGCAAGAGGCTCGCAGCGATCACGCTGCTAACGCTCGCCGCCTGCGGCGGGGGCGGCGCCAAGGGCAACAGCAGCTTCGGCGGGAGCACAGGCTCCACGCTCGGAGTCGTCGAGCTGCTCAGTCACAGCCCGGTCGACGGCGCGGTTCAAGTGCCGACCGACGTCGTGATGCAGCTGCAGTTCGACGCCAGCATGGCGACGGGCTCGTTCCAGTTCGCGGACACGTGGCTCCGCGAGGCCGCCACGCAAGACGAGATCGCGCTGAGCTTCGCCGCCTCGTCGAACGGCCGCGTCGACGTGCGCCCCGAGGCGCCGCTGCGACCCGGGACCGAATACACCTTCCAGCTCGCGGCGCTCACGGCCGACGTGCACGGCCGCATCCTCGATCGAACCACGACGATCTCGTTCTGGACCGTCGACGAGACCGCGCCGACCTTGATCGACTTCGACGTCCCGCCGAACGCGACCGGCGTCTCCAGGCACGGGCCGTTCACCCTCACATTTGACGAGCCCGTAGCAGCAGCCAGCCTCAAGGACCAGTCGATCTACATCCGCGACGTGTTCGGCGAGGTATACACGTGCTGCGCGACCGCCGTCGGCGACGACGTCCTCGTGACCCCGTTCGCAGACCTCCCCGGCGACCGCCCCTTCTTCGTGGTCGTGACCACGAACGTAACGGACCGCGCAGGCAACGCGCTGGACGCGCCCTTCGAGTCCACGTTCATGACCGAGAGCGACGCTGACGCACCGAGCGCCGTCGCCTCCTGGCCTCCGAACTTCGCCACCGGCGTGTCCCCACGGGTCGAGCCGGCGTTCACGTTCGACGAGTCCATGGACCCAGCGTCCGTCGAGAACTCCTCGCTGCTCTTCGTGGACCAATTCGGAGTCAGCGTCCCTTTCATGGTGGCTGCGACGCTCGACAAACGACAGCTGCGTATCTGCCCGGTCACTGCGCTGTCGCCGAACCGCAGCTACACGCTGTCGTTCATCCTCGGCGCCGCCGCCGCCTCGGACGTCAGCGGTAACTTGTTGGCGCAGACGCAAGAGCTCGTGTTCACGACGGGCAGCGACGATCGCGCTCCAGCGGTCTTGACCAGTTCGCCTGAGTATGCGCAGGCGCGGGTCCCGTCCGCGCTCATCGCAGAGGTGACGTTCGACGAGCCGATCGACGCGACGTGGGTGACAAACGAGACCGTGCAGCTGCTCGTAGAGGGGCAGCCGTGGAGCGCGCTCGTTGACGTCGCCGGTGAAGACACGATCCGCGTGACGCCGATCGACGAGCTCCCGCTGGAGACTGCGTGCGCGCTCTTCGTGCGCGGCGGCCAGGAAGGGGTGCGTGACGTCGCCGGCAACGTGATCGCCGACACCAACATCGCGTTCACGACGTCGTCGGACGCCGAGCAGCCTGACGCCGTCATCTTGCCGCCGCATCAGGCGACGGGCGTCGCCGTCAGCTCGCAGCTGAGCGTCGTCTTCGACGCGCCCATGGAGCCGGCCACGCTCAACGCGAACACCATCCAGTTTACGAACGACGCGGGCGCGCCGCTGGCTGGCTCCATCGCCATCAGCGGAGGAGACCGCGTCGTCACGTTTACGCCGAGCGCCGCGCTCGCCGGCGACGCCTACTACCGCGTCCGTATCCGCGGGGGCAACGCTGGGCCGCGCCGACAGACCGGGAACTGGTTCGAGCAGGACCGCGAGTCGCGTTTCCGCACCACCGCCTACGTCGACAGCATCCCGCCGAGCGTGACCATCTCGGTCAACGGCATCCCGGAGGTCCGGCGCCACGGCCTCGCGCTGCCGCCATACGGGTGGGACCGAGACGTCCGAGCCACGGACGCCCTCGGCCAGTGGGTCGATGCGGGGTCCGTCGAAGTCGTGCTCTCGGGCGGCGACGGGCCCGACCCCGACGCCTTGCGCGCCGCCGTCGAGGTCACCGCTACAGGGGTGAACATCTGCGTGCCCGAAGCGGCGTCGCTGCCGCCGGGTGACTGGTCCGTGCAGGTCAAGATCTCGGATCTCAGCGGCAACGTCGGCCAGTCCAACATCATCGACTTCCGCGTGGACGCCCCGACGAGCGGCGCGCTGCCGTTCGAGCGGACGCAGGTCGTCTGGGTCCGCACCGACCTCGACCGCGCCAACAACGGCAGCGCCGACTTCGACGACGACATGCTGCGGCTCGGGCTCGCGACAGCCGGCGACCCCAACGGTAGCAACGCGTGGCTCCGCCAAGTCCTGCTCGACGGGATCCTGGCCAAGACCAACTCCCTCTACCAGCGCAGCCCGGGCGGCGAACCGCTCGACGCGGGCTCCGTGCCGATCCGGTTCACGCACTTGGAGCCCATCTCCGTCGCGCACACGCAGATCGCGGTCGGCGGCCTGGACCCCGAGGGAGACGCGAACCGCAGCTACGGGGACAACAGCTCAGGCGTGCTCGGCCGCGCCTTCTACGACTACCGCAACAGCAACGTCTCCGAGCGCAACACGTCGAACTCGCCCGGCACCGGCGTGTTCCCGGCGGAGATGTTCCTCTACCAAGCGCGCATCCACTACCAGATGAACGGCGCGTTCCAGACGGCGTTCTCGAGCCGGTTCCAGCCGCTCTGCCCCGAGATGGGCGGCACGCCTGCTGGCGCCCACCCGCTCGACGCAGACGTGCTGCAGGCTGACTTCGACTATGAGAACGCGACCGGCTCCCAGCGCGCTCGGTGGAACACCGTGATGGCCGCCATGGATGACTGGGCCGCAGTCATCGGGGTCATCCTGGCACACGAGTGCGGGCATTCGTGCGGCCTGGTCGCGCCGGGGGACATGCCGTTCGGGCTGTTCGGTGACTCGTCCCTCCACAACTCCTACGCCGGCGCGGCCGAGGTGATGGCGGCCTCGGTCGGCTACGAGGCGATGACGTCGCTGAACTACAAGTTCCGGGACATCAACCTCGCATACCTGCGCCAGAGGATCCTGCTGCGATGATGCTCAAGACCACTGTTACGGCCGCGCTCGCGGCCGCGCTGACTCAGCTGACGCCCGCCCAACAGCAGGCGACGACCCTGACCACCCTCGCGCAGCGCGCCGACGTCGTGGCGCACGCTGCGGTGACGAGCAGCGCGACCCCGGCGCCGGGATGGCGCGAGTTGACGCTTCGGACTGTCTCTTCACTGAAGGGGGCGGCCGGGTCGACGTTCACGCTCCGCGAACCAGAGGGGCAATGCTGCGGACGCAGCCTGTTCTCGCTGCAGCCTGGCGACGAGCGCGTCCTGTTCCTGAGGCGCGTCGGCGCGACGATGCACACGATGGGCGGCGGACGCGGCGTCCTGCCACCCACACCGGCGCTCCTGGCGCACACGCGTGCGCTCATCCAGTCTCCGACGACCAACTCGCTCGGGCACCTGCTGGCGCAAAACCTCGACCACGCCGAACCCCGCATCGCGCACGACGCGGCTATGGCGCTGGCCACGCTGCCCAACCTTACCTTGACCGCGGCGGAGCGCGGCGCCGTCGCGAGCTCGCTCGCCGCGGCGGTCCAGCGCGGTTCGACGAAGAGCGCGGCGCTGGCAGACGTCGCAGCGAGGCTCGGGGACGCGCAGACGGTCGACTCGGTGTTGCCGATCTACATGAACGCCCGGGCACAAGACCAAGCGGACCTGCTGCGCAACGCGCTCGCCCGCTGCGCGCCAGCGCTCGTAGCCGAACGCATGACCGCGCACGTAGGCGCGTCGGCGCAGGGCGACCTCCGGGCGGCCATGCTCTTGGTCGAGCTGCCCGCCGGCGTCGCCCAAGCCGCCATGTCCGACCTCCTGAGCCGCCCCGTCCACCCGCGGACCAAGGCGCAGCTCTGTGAAGGGCTGCTCGCAGCTGGCGTCACGCGCGCGTCGCTGCAGCCCATGGTCCCGGCGGCCGTCCTCGACGTCGCGGTCAAGCGACGCGCGAGCCGCCCCAAGCTCCGCAACATCAGGCCGGGGCGCTAGCGAGCGGCGTCAGCGCGCCGCGCCGGGGCGGCCGCAGCACTTCTTATACTTCTTGCCGCTGCCACATGGGCACGGCTCGTTCGGCCCGATCTTCTTGTCGATCCGCTTGAACGGGCGCGGCTTCACTTCGACGCCGTCGAGGAAGTACCAGGTGTCGTCCTCCTTACGGAAGGAGGCGATCTCGTGGTGCACGATCTCCTCGCCTGCCATGGTGTAGTAGGCCTTGAAGGCGACGATCCCTTCGTCGTCGTCCTCGCCGCCTTGCTGCACCTCGAGGACCTCCATCCGGTGCCACTCCGCACGCTTGGACCACCCCTCGGTGGCCTCGCGATCGAGGAACTTGCGGCCCTCGGGCGACTGACTCTCGACGATCCAGTCCACGTTCCCCGTCGCGTAGGCCGTGTATCGCGACCGCATCAGCTCCTCAGCCGTGGCCGCTTTCTTAGCCTGCGTCAGGATCGGCTCACAACACTCGGCGAACTCCTTACCGCTGCTGCAGGGGCACTTCATCGACAGCACGCTATCCAATCAGCCTGCTACGCTCAATGCAGGGACGGTTCAGGACGTGATCAGATCATCGACCAGCTCGAACGTGCGCGCGGTCGCCCCCTGATTCTGCTCGATCACGCGGCGGGCGCGCTCGCCGTAGGCGACGCGCCGCTCGGGGTCCTCCAGCAGCTGCTGGAGCTGGTCGACGAACTCGGCCCGATCCGACACCTGCACGACGGCGTCCGCGGCGAGCAGCAGCTCGACGTCCCGCCGGAAGTTGTCCGTGTGTGGACCGAAGATGACCGCGCGCCCCTGCGCCGCCGGCTCGAGCATGTTCTGCCCGCCGTGCGGGATCAGGCTGCCGCCGACGAAGGCGACGTCGCAGGCCGCGTAGAAGCGCTGCAGCTGTCCGATGGTGTCCACGACGACCACGTCGGCTGGGCTCAGCGCGGCCAGGTCCGCCGCCGCCTCGCTCCAGCGCACCGGCTCGCGGCCGTGCCCACGAACGAGCTCACAGATGGACGCGGCGCGCTCCGGGTGACGCGGGACCAGCACCACGCGGATGGCTGGGAGACCGCGCGCCTCGAACGCCTGGCAAGCCGCCAAGACGGCCTGCTCTTCGTCCTCGTGCGTCGACCCCGCCACCAGCACCTGCTCGCCCGCGGGGCTCAGCCACGGGCGCAGCTCGCGCGCGGCGTCCTCGAAGCGCCCCATGAAGACGCTGTCGTACTTCATGTTTCCGGTGACGAAGATCCGCTCATGGTCGACCCCGAGGTCGAGCAGCCGTCGCTGATAGGCCCGATCCTGTACGCAGTAGCGACTGATCAGGTCGAGCTGCGGCAGCAGCGCGCGCGCCAGACGATATCCCTTGAAGGTGCGCTCGCTGATGCGGCCGTTGATGACCGCGACCGGGATGTCTCGCTTGCGCGCCGCCTGCAGGAAGTTCGGCCAAATCTCGAGCTCCATCAGCAGCACGCAGCACGGCTGCAGTCGCGACAGCGCCCGCGACGGGAAGTAACCCAAGTCCAAGGGGTACGTGACGACCGGCAGGTCGGGGTATTCCTGTCGCGCCACCAACCGGCCGTTCGGCGTGGTGGTCGAGATCACGAGGTCCACGTCCGGGCGCAGCCGCTGCAACTCAGCGACGAAGTTGCTCGCGGCTTTGACCTCACCGACGGACACCCCGTGGATCCAGACCAGCGGCCTCGAGGTGTCGCGACGTCGCGGCACCCGCCCCATCCGCTCGCGCATGCTGACGCGCTGTCCCTTCGGCGCGAACATCAGCCGCCACAGCGCCACGGGGCTGTAGAACAAGAAGGCGAGCGCGAACAGCGGCTGGTAGATGCCCAGCGTCAACCAGCCGCGCAGGCCGCTGCGCGGCAACGAGAGGCCCGCGCCGGGCGCGTCGACCGCTGGTTCACGCCCAGGCGCCGACATCGTTAGTCAAACGCCGGGGCGCAGCACTTCTTGTACTTGATCCCAGACCCGCACGGGCACGGGTCGTTCCTGCCGGGCTTGGGCATGCCCGCCGGCCGACTCGGCGCTGGCGGCTTAGGCGGCTGCTTGGGCTGCGTTGGCGGCGCGGGCCGGGCTGGCGCGAGGCGCTGCTGCGGCGTCGGCTTCGGCGGCTGCCCCGCAGCCCCAGGGCCCTCGCCCGTGCTCGGCGCGCTCGAGTCCTCGCTGCCCTCTGCCGGCGCGAGCGCGAGGCCTTGCGGCGTCGCGCGCAGCTGGAACTTCTCGCCAGCCTCCATGCGGTCGAGGATCTCCTGCGGCACCTTGCCGGCAGCGATCAACGACTCGAACAGCGCCTGCAGCTCTTCAGGCGTCTGCGGCACCTGCGGCGGCGCCTGCTGCGGACGCTGCGGCTGGATCTTGCCCGTGACGAGGTCGCGGATCGTGTCCGTCGCCTCGCGCTTGTAGATGAAGCCGCAGATGTGGTCTGCGATCTCAGTCTTGAGGGCCTGGAACTTCTCGAAGCCCTCTTTCTTGTACTCGTTCTTGGGGTCGACCTGGGCGTAGCTGCGCAGGCTGACACCCTGCTTGAGGATGTCCATCGCGTAGAGGTGGTCCTTCCACTTGTTGTCGATGGTCTCCAAGATCAGGAAGCGCTGCACGCCCTCCCAGTCCTCGCCGTAGACCTCTCCGCGGGCGTCGTGCAGCCGCTCGACGCGCTGCATCACCCATGAGAACAGCTCCTCACGCGGTGCGTCCTCCAAGCCGCTCAGGTCGAGCTCCTCGTCGCAGCGGTGCAGCAGCCACGCGCGGATCTCGCCGTAATCGACGGGCTTGTCCTTGTCGCCCGAGTATCGCTCCATGACGGGGTCGAGGACCTCCTCGAACATGCCGAGCGTCTTGTCGCGCAGCCCCTGGTACTCGAGCGCCTCCTGACGCTGCGCGTAGACAAACTTGCGCTGCTTGTCCATCACCTCGTCGTACTCGATCAGGTGCTTGCGAACGTCGAAGTTGCGGGCCTCGACCTTCTTCTGCGCCTTGGCGATTCCGCGCGTCACCATCGGGCTGTCGATCACCTCGCCCTCCTTCAGGCCCATGCGCTCCATCATCGTTCGGACCCAGTCGCGGGCGAAGATCCGCATCAGGTCGTCGTCGAAGCTCAGGAAGAACTTGGTCTGGCCCGGGTCTCCCTGCCGCGCGCAGCGGCCGCGCAGCTGGTTGTCGATCCGACGCGCTTCGTGCCGCTCGGTGCCGATGACGTAGAGCCCGCCTAGATCGAGGATCTCTTGCTGCTCCACAGCGCACTTGGACTCCAGCTCCGCGCGCAGCGTCTCCGCCTCACCTGAACCAGGCTCGAGCCCGCGCTGTCGGCACTCGCTCTCCCAGAGCGCCTCTGGCTTGCCCCCGAGGACGATGTCGGTGCCGCGGCCCGCCATGTTCGTCGCGACCGTGACGGCGCCCTTGCGCCCAGCCTGCGTGACGATCTCGGCCTCGCTCTCGTGGTTCTTCGCGTTGAGCACGTTGTGAGGGATGTCCGCCTTCGTCAGCGCCTCGGAGAGCTTCTCAGACTTCGCGATCGACGTCGTTCCGAGCAGCACCGGGCGCCCCTTGCCGTGCTCATCTTTGATCTCATCGGCGATCGCGAGCAGCTTGGAGGCCTCGTCGAGGTAGATCTGGTCGTTGATGTCGTTGCGCTGGTTCGGCTGGTTGGTCGGGATCTGCACGACGTCGAGGTCATAGATCCGCGAGAACTCGGACGCCTCGGTCATCGCCGTGCCGGTCATCCCGGCCAGCTTGTTGAACAGGCGGAAGTAGTTCTGCAGCGTGATCGTCGCCAACGTGCGGTTCTCTTCGCGCGGGGGCAGCCCCTCCTTGGCCTCGACGCACTGGTGCAGGCCGTCGCTCCAGCGGCGCCCCGGCATGAGGCGGCCCGTGAACTCGTCGACGATCACCACCTCGGGCGGCTGCGGCCGGCCGTCCTCGCTCTTCGGCTCGACGACGACGTAGTTCTTGTCCTTCTCGTAGATGTGGTGGGCGCGCAGCGCGGTCTCGAGCAGGTGCGGCCACTCCATGTGCGCGGGGTCGCTGTAGAAGCTGTCGACGCCGACGAGCTTCTCTGCGCGCTCGATGCCTGCCTCGTTGAGGACGCACTGCTGCTCCTTGAGCTTTACCTCAAAGTGCTCGTCAGCCTTGAGCTGCCGCGCGATCCGGTCCGCCATCACGAAGCGGTCGGTCGTCCCTTCGCCCTCACCGGAGATGATCAGCGGCGTCCGCGCCTCGTCGATGAGGATCGAGTCGACCTCGTCGATGATCGCGAAGTTCTTGCGCTTCTGCACCTGCTCCTTCGCGTCCCACTTCATGTTGTCGCGGAGGTAGTCGAAGCCGAACTCATTGTTGGTGCCGTAGGTGATGTCACACTCGTACATCGGCTGCCGCATGTGCGGCGGCGTCGCGCCTTGGATGGCGCCCACGGTCAGCCCCAAGAACTCAAAGACCGGAGCCATCCAGTCACGGTCTCGCTGGGCGAGGTAGTCGTTCACGGTGACGACGTAGACGCCTTCGCCGCTCAGCGCGTTGAGCGCGGCTGGCAGCGTCGCGACGAGCGTCTTGCCCTCACCCGTCGACATCTCCGAGATCTTGCCCTGGTGGAGCACCGCGCCGCCGATCAGCTGCACGTCGAAGTGCCGCATCGAGAGCGTCCGCCAGGCCGCCTCTCGGGTCAGCGCGAACATCTTGGGCAGGCAATCGTCGAGCGCGGTCTCCCCCGCCTGCACGGCCCGCTTCATCTCTGCGACCTCGGCCTGGACCTGCGCCGCGTCGAGGCCCTTCGCCCACTCGTCGAGCTCGTTGACCTGCTTGACGATGGCGTCGTATTGCTGGAGAGCCCGCTTGTTGGCAGAGCCGAAGACACCCTGCAGCGCTTTACCGAGGCGCGCGGGGAGAGAACCGATGTCGAACTTCATGACGGAATGCAAAAAATGTGGTGAGTCGGCGCCTGCAGGCGGCGCCAGCGCGCGAGGCGCGCGGAGCAGCGGCCGCCGGGCAACGCGCAGCGACCAGTTAGACGAACAGGGGGCGCGCTAGGCGCGCTGGTTCGTCGGCGCGCGCGGCGGCGGCAGGCCCCAGCTGTCAACGCGCGCGCAGCGCGGCGCGACCCGCGGCGCGACCACGGCGACCGACACGACCGCAGCGCTCCCGCGCTCTTCGCTCTCGGTGACGGTGCACCACACGTTGAGGCGTACGACCTCACAGCAAGCGACCTGCTGCTCCTCGACGATCCTGGGCGCGTCTGCGGGCCAACCGCTGGTCGCCAGCAGCAACACCAGCAGCACGGCCGAAGCCACGCCTGTAACGCGCGAAGGCGTCGGCTGGCTCGCGGCGCTCACTGGCGCCCCCGGCGGCTCTTGGCGTCCTGGTTTAGCACGGCGAATATCATCGCCGTCAGGGCGCCTGCCGTAAACGGGTTGATTGTGAAGAGGGCGGCGCGGCGTGTCCCTGAAGACCCGCAGCACTCCCCCTGGAGGTTTCGGAGCGGCGGATCCAAGGCAGAGAATCCGGGCAGTCCGTATTCGACAGCCAAGCGCGTCAACGCGCAGCATGCGCCGCGTCGCGATGAGCCGCGCCGCGGAGCCCCGCGATCGTCGTCCCAGCGCCCTGCAGCAGCTCCGAGATCTCGTCCTGCACCCGCACCATCAGCGTCGGGTCGCTGAACATGGCGGTCCCGAACTGCACCGCCGACGCGCCCGCGCAGACGAACTCGAGCACGCACTGCGCCGAATGTGCCCCCCCGACGGCGATGATCGGCAGGTCCGGGAGAGCCTTGCTGACCTGGTAGACGATGCGCATGGCGACAGGCTTCACGGCCGGCCCTGACAAGCCGCCCGTGACGTTGCCGAGCACCGGCCGCTGCGTGCGCCAGTCGATCGCCATCCCGACCAACGTGTTGATCAGCGTGACGCCGTCAGCGCCGCCGTCGCGCGCGGCGGTCGCGATCGGCACGACGTCGGCGATGTTCGGCGTCAGCTTCGCGAAGACCGGGACGTCGACCGCGGCCTTTACTGCCGCGACCGTCGCTGCGGTCAGGTCCGGGTCACTCGAAGCGCGTGTCCCGTGTGCAACATTCGGGCACGACAGGTTGACCTCGAGCGCGTCGACGCCGGCTTCACAGAACCGCTGCGCGAGCTCAGCCAACTCTTCATCGGTGCCGCCGATGTTGACGATGACGCGCGGCCCGTCGCGCCCGTCGCGTCGACCCCCCGCCGCCAATTCATGCATGCGAGGCAGGGTCTCAGCGAGGAAGTAGTCGGCCCCTTTGTTCTCGAGGCCGATCGCGTTGAGCATCCCTGCGGGGGTCTCCAGGATGCGCGGCGGCGGGTTGCCCGGCCGCGGCGCCTTGGTGACGGTCTTGCTGACGAGGCCCCCGACCATGCCGAGGTCGGAGAACTGCCGCCCCTCCCAGCCAGACCCAAACGTCCCCGACGCGCTCAGCACCGGGTTGTCGAGGGTGAGGTTGGCGAGGGTGGTCTGGAGCACGTCGAAAGGTCGAGGCCGGAGCGGCCTGCGTTAGGATAGCGGCCCGGGCTTCGGCGCGCGATCTTCACGCCACAGCAAGATGAAGAGGCCGATCGCCCCGACCGTGATGCACGAGTCCGCCACGTTGAACGCCGGAAAGTCCCACTCCCACGGCCACGTGCCCGAGAAGTGCAAGAAGTCACGGACGGATCGGTCTGGGCGAACGAAGTTGTCGTAGAGGTTCCCGATCGCGCCGGCGAAGACGAGGCTCAGCACCATCAGCTGCACCCGCGCCGCGCGCTCGGTCGTCCGCACGAACCAAATTAGGCCGACCAACGCGCAGCAGCGCAGGATCATCAGCACGACCGTCCCGTCTTGGAACAGCCCCCAGATCGTCCCGGTGTTCCCCCACGTGACGAGGTCGAACCGCAGGGCGCCGTCCCAAACCACGTAGGGCGGGCGACGTTCCTCGGGGTAGAGCGGGAACTGCTGCGCCATGAAGTCGAACGCCGCCGCTTTGCTCCAAAGGTCCAACGCGACCAGCGCTGGCCACGGCAACCAAAACCAAAGCTTGCCGCGCAGCGTGCGCGGCTCGCGAGGCGCTGTAGCGACCTCCGCTGCGTCGCTCACGCGGTCTCGCGATTGCGTTCTTCGGACTCCTGGTGCTCCACGCAGTAGCGGGCCCAAGGCAGATACTCGAGGCGCGCCTTAGGGATCCACGCCTCTTTCTTCTTGCCCACCTTCTTCTTCGCGGCCTTCGCCGCGGCCTTGGCCGCTTCGGCTTCCTCGATGCATAGCGGACACGCACCGAACGGCCAGTCGCCCACCCCATCGATCCGATCCAGCGCCTCTTCGATGAGCTTGATCGTCTCTTCTTCGTTCTCGATCAAGCTGAGCATGAAGCCCTGGTCGTAGTTGTCCGTGCCCTGGTCTGCCAAGTGGTCGACGGACGCGTCCTGATCCGAGGCGCGCAGCGCCTCGTCCCGCATCGAACCCACGTCGCCCTTCAGCGACGCGAGCTGCCGCTGCAGGATGTCCTTATACTTCTTCAGCTCGGTCTTGGTCGGCTTCGGCATGTTGCTTGGCTACCCGCAGCCGGCGTCCGGTCGGGCTCTGAGTTTGTTGTGACCGCGGGGCAATCCCGGGGTCAGGGGGCGAGGACGATACGGACGTCCGCGTGGGCGGTCAAGACAAGCGCCGGAGGGGTCGCATTCTTCTCTTCCCCGGCGCCTCGGCGCCCGAGACAATGCGGCCATGCGAGGAGATGCGGCGGACCGAGGCGGCGCGGAGCTACGTCCGCAGCAGGCGATGGCGGACTTCCTGGTCCACCTCGGCGCCGAGCTGCAGGTCTCTCGTCACACGGTGGCCGCCTACCGCAACGACCTGGAGCGGCTGCTCCGAGGCTGCGAGCGCGTGCCCGACCGCGCTCATATCGACCGTCATTTGAGCGGGTTGCTGCAGACCCACGCCCCCGCGTCGGTCGCGCGCGCGGCCGCGGCGATCCGTGGCTTCTACCGTTTTCTCCACGCCGAGGGGCTCGCCACCGACGACGTCACCGACGGGCTGCTCGGCGCGAAGCTCGAGCAAAAACTGCCCAAAGCGCTGAGCCGGCGGCACGTCGAGCAGATGCTCCAGCGACCCGCTGACGACGACCTCGCCGTGCGGGACCTCGCGCTCCTCCATGTCCTCTATGCGACCGGCTGCCGCGTCAGCGAGGCGACCGGA
>JAYYEE010000268.1:0-3108 GCA_036160175.1 Planctomycetota bacterium | reverse complement strand
GGTTCATGACGAGCACGGACGGGCTGGCCGCCGCGCTCGGCGTCGCCGCAGGCTGCTCGCCTGGCGTTGGTTGTGGATCTTTGCTGGTCACGGTGGGGCGGTGGATCCGGTCAGCCGGCGCTTGCTGGAGGCAGCTCGGGAGCTAGGTTCCGGTGACGCCGTAATTTGCGGGGTCCCTAGCGCTCGTGCAAGAGTTCGGTGTGGCCAGATTTTGCGGGCGGCGACCAGTTTAGCCGCTCGGACGCTCGGTGGAAGCCTGTCGGCGGTGGCTTCGCCGAAGCGCAGGTGCATGCGCGCGAGGGGTTTCGGTCCACGGCACGCGCGGCGTCGTCGGTTGCGGCGCGGATCAGCGCTTGACGGCATCGGCGCCGTCCCTACAATGCTCCGCCCTTCTTTCGTCCACGAAGCCCAACTCAACCTAGGCAAGGAGCCCGCCGCACGTGCCGCTCGTTACTGCGCAAGAACTGATCGACGCCGGAGTCCACTACGGCCACCAGGCCAGCCGCTGGAACCCGAAGATGAAGCCCTTCATCCACGGGAAGCGCCACAAGATCCACGTCATCAATCTCGAGGAGACGATCCGAGGGCTCTACCAGGCGACGCACTTCGTGCGTTCGTTGGCTGCGACCGGCGCCCAGATCATGTTCCTGGGCACCAAGAAGCAGATTCGCCCGGTGGTGGAGGCCGAGGCCGGCAAGTGCAACATGCCGTCGGTCACCGAACGCTGGATCGGCGGCACGCTGACCAACTTCTCGACGGTGCGCGAGCGGCTGACCAAGCTCGTGGAATACGAAAACCTCGAGACCACGGGCGCGATCGAGAAGTACAAGAAGAAGGACCAGTCGATGATCCGCCGCGACATCAAGCGGATCCGTCGCAACCTCGACGGCGTGCGCGACCTGCACGGTCTGCCCGGCGCGTTGGTCGTCATCGATCCGCGCCGCGAAGAAAACGCGATGCGCGAGGCCAAGCGAATGAACGTTCCGGTCGTGTGCATCCTCGACACCGACTGCGACCCGTCGCTCGCGGACATCGTGATCCCAGCCAACGACGACGCCATGAGCTCGGTGCAGCTGATCCTCAGCAAGCTCGCCGAAGCGGTCATGGAGGGCCGCTCTCAGTGTGACGAGGCGACCTTGCGCGACGCGCAGAAGGCCGCCAAGGAAGACGTGCGCTGCAAGGCCGCGCCTGGTCGCCGCAACGAGCGCGACGGCCGCGGCGGCGGCATGCGTCGCGGCGGCGGCGGCGGCGCCGGTGGTCGCGGTGGTCGCGGTGGCCCAGGCGGCGGCCGCTTCCAGGCCGGCGGCCACGCGTCCTCGGTCTCGCTCGGCGGCGACAAGTCCGAGAGCGGTCCCGCGATCGCTCCAGAGATCAAGCCAGTTGAGTCGTCGGACGCTGAGGCTCCGGCCGCTGAGGCTCCGGCTACTGAGGCTCCGGCCGCTGAGGCTCCTGCCACTGAGGCCCCCGCGCCGGCTCCTGAGGCTCCCGCGGCGGACGCTCCGGCCCCAGAGGCGCCGAGCAGCGACAGCTAGCGCACCCAGGCCACGACGCGACGGCGCCTAGACCGGGCCTCGCCGTGGCGCTTCCGGACACGCCGCGCGGCTTCGAAGCGGCGCCGGCCGCCCCTAGCGGCGGCCGCGGCAGGGCGTGCTCCTCTCCGATAACGAACGAATGAGAATGTGCCCGCCGTCGGCGGGGCGAACGAAGACGAAATATGACCAAGATCGACGCGAAGACGGTTAAGGCACTGCGTGACCTCACCGGTGCCCCGATGATGGACTGCAAGTCCGCGCTGAGCGAGTCCGGCGGCGACGTCGAGAAGGCGCGCGACGTATTGCGGAAGCGCGGCCAGCAGGTCGCTGACAAGGCCTCCAGTCGCGAGGTCTCCGAGGGCCTCGTTTACGGCTATACGCACCACAACGGCAAGCTCGCCGTGCTGGTCGAGATCGTCTGCGAGACCGACTTCGTGGCGATGAACGAGGACTTCAAGGCCTTCTGCCACGGCGTGGCGATGACCGTAGCGGCGTTCAACCCCAAGTACCTCGACCAGGACGCGATCCCGGCCGAGGACGTCGAGAAGGAGCGCGCGATCGTCACCGACATGACCAAGGAGTCGATGGCCGGCAAGCCCGACAACGTCATCGAGAAGGCGGTCACCGGCCGCATGGATAAGTGGTTCGGCGAGCACACGTTGATGGCCAAGCCATACGTGCCGGACGACAGCAAGACGGTCGAGCAGATGCGCACCGACCTGGTCGCCAAGATCGGCGAGAATATCCAGGTTCGCCGCTTCTTCCGGATGGAGCTCGGCGGCTGATTCCGCGGCCGAGCCGTCCGCTCGCGATGCCGGGGCCTCGGCCGCTGCCGCCGGCGCCGGCGACTCTCGCGCGAGAAGGTTCGTTTCTGCGGGAGGCGTTGGTAGCCTCGCACGCATGAGCACCCGTCACGCAGCCGGTTCTGGTGAGGCTGGTTCGACCTCCGAGCCGCCGCGGCAGATCAAGCGGATCCTGCTGAAGATCAGCGGAGAGAGCCTGGGTGAAGACGGCGCCGGCGTCTCGCCGAACGTCGTCGCCCAGGTCGCAGAGCAGATCGCGCGCGTCCATCGCCTAGGCGTAGAGGTCGCGGTGGTGTGCGGCGGCGGCAACCTGATGCGCGGCGCCGAGTTCGCCAAGCTAGGGACGAACCGCACCACGGCGGACCACATGGGCATGCTCGGCACCGCGATCAACGCGTTGGCGCTGCAAGACGGCTTGGAGCGCGCCGGGGTCGAGACCCGCGCTGCGTGCGCGGTCGAGATGAAAACCGTCGCCGAGCCATACATCCGTCGTCGCGTCATCCGGCACTTGGAGAAGGGGCGCGCCGTGGTCCTCGCTGGGGGCACGGGCAACCCGTACTTCACGACCGACACCGCGGCTGCCTTGCGCGCCACGGAGCTCGGCGTCGACGCGATCTTCAAGGCGACCAAGGTGGACGGGGTCTACACCGCCGACCCAGAGAAGGACCCCACCGCGGAGCGCTTCGACACGCTCAGCTTCCGCGAGGCGCTCGACAGGGACCTCAAGGTGATGGATCGAACCGCGTTCACCCTGTGCATGGAGAACCACATGC
>JAYYEE010000267.1:0-2572 GCA_036160175.1 Planctomycetota bacterium | reverse complement strand
TCGGCCGGCGCCTCGCCCGTCGCGTCGGCCGCGGGCTCATCTCCGAACACCCCGAGCACGTCTTCGAAGCGCGCGAAGACGGCGAGGGCGCGCTCCGCCGCAGCCACGGTCGGCGTCGACTTGTTGACCGCGCCGACGAGCTCGAAGACCGCGGCGAGCGCCTCAGAGACGTTGAGATCCTCCGCCATCGCCGACGTAAACGCCGCGTCCGCGGCCTCAGCGGCAGCGACCGCGACCGAGTCGTCGTCGCCCGGGGTGTCGTGGCCGTCACGCAGCCGCACGAGCTTCTTGCGAGCTTCGTTGACCCGCCCGATCGCCGCGCGCGCCTCGTCGAGCCCCTGGATCGTGAAGTTCAGCGACTGCCGATATTGGACGCGCGTCAGCGCATACCGCAGCTCCAAGCCGCTGTAGCCTTTCGCGAGGATGTCGCTGACCGTGTAGAAGTTGCCGAGGCTCTTCGACATCTTGGTGTTGTCAACGAGCAGGTGACGGGCGTGCATCCAGATGCCGACGAAGCGTTCGCCGGTGTGCGCCTCGGTCTGGGCGATTTCGCATTCGTGGTGCGGGAAGGCGTTGTCCTCACCGCCGGTGTGGATATCGATCTGCTTGCCGAGGTAATGCATCGACATCGCTGAGCACTCGATGTGCCACCCCGGGAAGCCGGTGGCGCCGCCCTCGAACGGCCCCTCCCACTGCATCTGGTGCTGGTCGTCGACCTTCCACAGCGCGAAGTCTCGGGGATCGCGCTTCTCGGTGTTGACCGCGACGCGGGCGCCGGACTCCAGCTCGTCGATCTTCTTGCCGCTCAACTTTCCGTATTCAGGGAACTTCGCGACTTCGAAGTAGACGTTGCCGTTCACTTCGTAGGCGACCCCCTTCTTGAGCAGGTCGTCGATGATCGCGCCCATCTGCGGGATGAAGTCCGTGGCGCGCGGCATGTGATGCGGCAGCCGGACGCGGAGCTCCTGTTGGCACGCCCGAAATTCGTCGGTGTATTGCTGGGCGATGTCCCAAGCCGTGCGCCCGGTGCGCTTGGACTCGGCCTCCATCTTGTCTTCGCCTCCCTCGATGTCATCCATGGTCAGGTGCCCGACATCTGTGATGTTCATGACCTGATGAACTTCGTAGCCCTGGTCCTCAACGAACCGCCGGAGCACGTCGGCGAACAAGAAGCTGCGAAAGTTCCCGATGTGCGGCGAGCTGTAGACGGTCGGCCCGCAGTGATACATCGAGACCTTGCCATCGACGAGCGGCCTCAGTTCCTCCAGCTTGCGGGTGAGCGAGTTGTGCAGGCGAATCGGCATGTGCGTATGAAGGTTGGCAGAGGCCTCGATCAGGTGCAACCGCGCCGCTACAAGGAACGCGTGACAGGCGGGCAAGAAAGCGAGGGGAGCGCCGAGGCTACGGCAGCCGCGCGCGAGCTCGCGGCGGCGATCGACGGGCCGTTCGAGCTGCTCCGGGAGCTCGGCAGCGGCTCGTCGGGGCACGTCTACGAGGCCACGCTGACGGCGCCCTACGCAGACCTCGCCCAGGGCACCCGCGTCGCGGTGAAGCTCCTGCGGCCAGAGCTGCTGCAGGACCAAGCGGCGCAAGCGCGCCTGAACGCCGAGGGAGAGCTCGGCATGTCGATCCGACACCCCAACGTCGCGGAGATCTACGGGGTCGAGACGTCCGCGAGGCAGGGGCCCGCCGCCAGCGTCCTGGTGATGCAGTTCGTCGCTGGAACGACGCTGCGCGCGCTGCTCCAACGCAGCGGCGCTGCGCTCGAAGACCTAACCCGGCGCGTGGGCGCCGACGCTGCGCGCGGCCTGTTCGCGCTGCATCGGCGCGGCCTCGCGCACCGCGACATCAAGCCTGAGAACCTGATCCTGACCCCAGACAGCGAGCTCAAGATTGTGGACCTCGGCCTCGCGCGGCCGTTCGGGGGCGACGGCGAGCCCGCGTCGCGCGGCCACAGTTCGGCGACCTCGTCCGGATTCGGGCTCGCGGGGAGCGTGGCCTACTCGGCCCCCGAGACGCTCCGTGGCGAGCCGTCTGGCCCCAGGAGCGACCTCTACGCGCTCGGCGTCGTCCTCTACGAGCTGGCCACGGGACACCACCCCTTCGCGGACGCGCAGAGCCCGGACGAGATGATGGACGCGCACCTGCGCCGCCGCCCGCAACCACCCTCTCACCTCCGCCCGCGGCTCTCCCCCCTCCTGGACCAACTGATCGGCGACCTGCTGCATAAGGACCCAGATGACCGGCCCCGGGCGGCCGCAGACGTCGTCAAGGTGCTCGAACAAGGCGAGCGATCGGATTACTGCCGACGACACGAAGCGGACGCGCCGGTGCTCGCGAGCAACCGGAGGCTGCGTCGCATGCGGCGGCCAGCCGAGGCGCGCTTTATCGGACGCGAACGAGAGTCCAGGGCGCTCGATCGCGCGTTCGCGGCTGCCCAGCGCGGTCGAGGCGGAGCTGTCGCCGTCGTCGCCCCCGAGGGGTCAGGGCGACGACGTCTCATGGATGAAGCTATGCTGCGGTGGCTAGACGGCGATCTCCCACCGCGCTACCTCGGCGGCGACGCAGACAG
>JAYYEE010000266.1:0-11232 GCA_036160175.1 Planctomycetota bacterium | reverse complement strand
ACACGCCGCCTTCGAGACGTGCCCCGGGACCGCGCTGATGGAGGCGGGGGTTCGCAACTTCGTGCCCCGAGGCGGCAAGACCTTGCACCTCGTCGGCGGCGCCTTCGGCAAGCGTTGGCACAAGATCAGCGCCGCGTGCGGCCGCGACGCGACCGCCATCTCGCGCCCGCTGGGCGAGGCCCACAGCGTCGAGGAGGTCGCGGCCCATCTGTCCGAGCACGCGGACACGGATGCGGTCTGCATCACCCACAACGAGACGTCCACGGGCGTCATCCAGCCGCTCGCGGAACTCGCTGCGGCGATCCGCAGCAACGCCCCGGGCGCCATGATCCTAGTCGACGTCGTCACTAGCCTCGCCGGCGCGGAGCTGCGCTTCGACGACTGGGGACTCGACTTCGCGTTCGCCGGCACCCAGAAATGCCTCGCGCTCCCGCCAGGCCTCGGCGTCTACGCCGTAAGTGACCGCGCGCTCGAACAAGCGCGCTCGGTCGAGGAGCGCGGGTTCCTCTTCGACATGGTCAAGGCCGTCCCGGACACCGTCTCCGGCAAGCCCACCGCGACCCCGTGCGTGCCGCTCGTCTACGCGCTCCAGCGCCAGCTCCAGCGGATCCATGAAGAGGGACTCGAGCGCCGGTGGCGGCGGCACATGGAGATGCAAGGCCACACGCTCCGCTGGGCCGAGGGCCGCGGCTACGCGCCGCTCGTCGCGGACGCGGCGCGCCGATCGCCGACGATCAGCTGCATCCACGCCAACGGCGCCGACGTCGAGGCGCTCGCCGAGAAGGCCGCGGGTGCCGGCTTCAAGATGGACAAGGGCTACGGCGACCTTAAAGGCAAGGCCTTCCGCGTCGGGCACATGGGCGACCACGACATGGAGCGCCTCGAGTCGTTCCTCGCCTCGCTCTGATCGAGGGCCACTTACTCATCCGCCGACGAAGCAGACCGCGACGCCAGCAACGGCGAGCAGGGTCCCTACCGCGCCTGCGACCGTGACCCTCGCCCCGTAGAGCCAGATGGCCAGCGGCAACATGAAGATCGGCGTGGTCCCCATCAACGCGGCCGCGACGCCGGCGTCCGAAGCGTAGGCCCCCGCGACCATCGACATCCAAACTCCCAGCACCGGACCGCAGAGCGTGCCCAAGACCCCGGCGCGCAGCTCGCGCCGTCCGCTCCACACCCTGCGCATCACCAGCGGCCGCCGCTTGATGGTCACGATGATCTGCATCCCGATGACCGCCGCCGCCATCCGGACGACCGTCGCCAACAGCGGATCCACACCAGCGACCTGGTCGGGCCCGGGCGCCATCGCAGCGCGCGCGATCACGAACCCGCCGGCCTGACCGAGCGCGCCGACGAGCGCGCCCGCGACCCCTAGGGCCCACTGCCGCCGGGTCAAGTCTGGCCGCCACGACCCGCCTTGGCGACGCGCGAGGACCATCGCGACGCCGGCCACGGTCAACCCGACACCGACGGCTTGCGATGCCGTCGGGACCGCTCCTCCGCACGCGTCGAGCCCGACGGTGCAGGCCGGCCAGAGCGCCATGATCACCGACGCGAGGCGGGGGCCGATCGTCGCCAACGCGTGGAAGTAGCCCCAATCTCCAATAACGAGGCCGACCACGCCTGACGCGAGCAACGCGCTGATCCGCGACCATGTCGCGTCCGCCGGCCACACGTCGCCGGTGGCGAGCCACGCCGCCGCGAGCAGCATGGGCAACGCCGCGACCAGACGAAATTGGTTCAGCGCCTGCGCGCCCGCTTCGCGCCCGGCGACGGCGAACGCGAGGCTGCTGCCGAGCCAGCAGAGCGCCGTAGACAGGGCTGCGAACTCACCAAGGTAGGGCATGCAAAGGGCGCGCGAGTGTGCCAGTCTGATGCGCGCCAAACAACGTGCAACTGCTCGACGACTACCTCGCGTTCCTCGGCAACGAACGCAAGAAGAGCGCGGCGACGCTGCGTGCCTACGCAGCAGACCTGCGCGGTTTCGGGGCTTGGCTCGACGCCAACGGGACACCGCTGACCTCCACGCGCAGGACCCAGCTCCGCCGCTTCCTCGTCGAGCTCGAGGAACAGGGCCTCGCAGCGACGAGCGTGCAACGCAAGCTCGCGAGCGTGCGCGGGCTGTTCGCCTGGCTGCACCAAGAGGGGCACGTGCTCAAGGACCCCGCGAAGCTCATCAAAGGCCCGAAGGCGCCGAAGCGCGTGCCTAAATTCCTGACCACACCCGAAGTCGACAAGCTGCTCGCGCAGCCGTTCGAAGACTCGCCGAAAGGCCTGCGCGACCGGGCGATCCTAGAGACGCTCTACTCCACCGGGTGCCGGGTGAGCGAGTGCGCGGGTATCGACCTCGGCGCCATCGACCTCCACGAAGGGACCGCGCGCGTCCTGGGGAAGGGCAGCAAAGAGCGCATCGCCATGCTCGGCCGCCCGGCGCTGGACGCGATCAAGCAGTGGCTGCCTGCGCGCGAGCGCTTGCTCACCGAGCGCAAGGCCCCAGATCACGGCGGCCTCTGGCTGAATAGGCTTGGCAAGCGACTCAGCGCGCGGTGGATCTTCGAGACCGTCGTCGCGCGCGCGCGCCAAGCCGACCTGCAGACGCGCCTCACGCCGCACGGCCTGCGCCATTCGTTCGCGACCCACTTACTCGACCGGGGCGCAGATTTGCGCACGGTCCAAGAGCTGCTCGGCCACGCGCGGCTCGTGACCACCGAGATCTACACCCACGTCTCCATCGGCCGGCTGCGCAACGTCTACGACCAAGCCCACCCACACGGCCGCGGACCCGAGCCCCCCGACGCGTAGCGCTAACTGCTCGGCTCCCGTATGCTGCGCTCGCGACGCGTTCGTCGCCCCACGTCGCCGCCCACCAGATCCGCATGCCCTCCCAGCGCGCCTCCGTCCTCGCGTCCATCGAAGCGCACCGATGCTCTGCGATCCTCAGGACGCCGTATCCTGACGCGGCCCGCCCCGCGCTCGACGCAGCGATTCGGGGCGGTTTCCGCGTCGTCGAGGTCACGCTGACGACGCCTGGCGCCCAGGCGCTGATCTCGTCGCTGCGCGAGCGAGAAGACCTGGTCGTCGGTGCGGGCACCGTGCTGACGATCGACGATGCGAAGGCCGCCGCCGCGGCGGGCGCCCAGTTCCTCGTCTCGCCCGTCACCGACCGACAAGTGATCAGCTTCGCGAGGCAGCATGACCTCGTCTCTATCCCAGGGACTATGACGCCCACCGAGATGATGTCCGCCCACAAAGCTGGCGCCGACATGGTGAAGCTGTTTCCGGGGCCTGCCATCGGCCCACAGTTCGTCACGGCGCTCCGCGGCCCGATGCCGTTCCTCAGAATCTTCCCAACCCATGGAGTCGACGAGGGCAACTGCAAACAGTGGCTTGAGGCAGGCAGCTTCGGCGTCGGCTTCGTGGGCTCCTTGTTCGACCCGCAAGACATGGCGCAGCGCCGCTACGACGCGATCGAGCGCCGCGCGTCCAGGATGATCGCCGCCGTCGCGGGCGCCTCGAACGGCTCGCCGGCCGGCGCGACCACAGACGCCGCGGGCGCCCCCCCGGTGGCGTGAACGAACCCAGGGCTAGGCGAACCCTCACGCAAGCCCTATGATCTGACCCACTCAGGCCTCGCGCGCGACGCGAGACGTCCGCGTCCTCCCGACCCTCGATGCAAACCGCAACCCCGTCTAGCTGCTGCCAAGAGGCCCTGGCTCAGGACCAGCTTCTGACGGACCATCTGCCTGCGTTGAGGGCGCTCGGTCGTCGCCTCCTCGGATGTGACCACCTCGCAGACGACTGCGTACAAGAGGCCTTGGTCGCGCTGTGGAAAGCCCATCCCCGCCCGGAGAACGCCCGAGCGTGGCTCGCGCGCGCGGTCGTGCTCCGCAGCCGCCAACTGCGGCGCTCCCTGCGGCGCCGATCTCACCACGAGCACGTCGCGACGCAAGACTGCGAACGCCACGTCGGCTGCGACAATCCGCTGCACATCGCCATGGCGCACGAAGTTGGCGAACGACTCCGAGCAGTGCTGGACACGCTGCCGGAGAGCCAACGAACGGCGTATGAACTCTACGAGCGCACGGGCCTCGACTATGCGGGCGTCGCCGAGAAGCTGAAGCTACCGATCGGGACCGTGCGCTCGCGCCTGCACCGGGCGAGGGCCGCGATCAGCGCAGCGCTCAGCTGATCGCGATCGCGCGGGCAGACCCCGGGCGGCAGCAACGACACGCGTGAGGGCGCGCACAGACGCCCAAGCTCGTCGCGACCGCGCACATCGTCAGCACCCGCCGGCGAGAGCCCGTGGATGAAACGCCTCCTTTGCCCTGCTAGCCTCGTGGCGTGGGAGTCACGGTCATTACTGGGCACCGTCTCGAGGCGCTGTTCGACGCCTTGTGCGCGCGGCTCGAAGCGGCGCCGCCCGACCCCATGGCGACCGAGACCATCCTGGTCCCCGGGCTCGGAATCGCGCGCTGGCTCGAGCTGCGCCTCGCAGAGCGACTGGGGATCAGCGCTGGCATCGAGATGCCTTTCTTGGGCGCTTGGCTCCACCGACTGACTGAGCCTCGACCGGTCGACAGCGACCCATTTAGCAAGGACGTGCTGACGTGGCGCATCTGGCGCCTCCTCGAAGCCGTTGGCGCCGAAGCCGACGCCCCGCGCCGATTCGGCGCCGCGAGCGACTACATCCGCGACGACGAGGACGGCCGCAAACGGATGCAGCTCTGCCGCCGCATCAGCGCCTGCATCGACGACTACCAGCTATACAGAGACGACCTCCTGGAGGCGTTCTCCCGCGGCGACGAGGCGCCGCACCTCTCACCGCACGCGTCGTGGCAGAGCCGGCTTTGGCGCGCGCTGCTACGCGACGCGGCGGACACCACCACCGACGGCGCCGCGCCTTCGCCCCACCGGCTCGCGACGCTGCGCGCTCGATTAGATGACGAGGCGTGGTGCGCGGCGAACTTGCCGCGACGGCTCCAGGTGTTCGGCACCACGACCATGCCGCCGGCGTTCCTCCGCCTGCTCCACCGCCTCGGCGCCTGCGTCGACGTGACGCTGTTCGCGCCGCAGCCGACGCCGCACTTCATCGGCGATCTCCGCGAAAAAGGCGTACGCGCCGGAGACCACTGGTTGCTAGGACGCTTCGGCACCGAGAGTCGAGAGCTCCAGAGCATGCTCATCGACCTGGAAGAGAGCAGCTCTGAGGACGTACCCGTTTCGCTGCACACGCTAGACGACGTCGAGGGAGACGGCGCGCCACCGACGACCTTGCTGGCCTGCCTCCAGCACGACCTTGTCCAAGCGTACGATCGCAGCCCCTCAGGAGACGATCGCTACGCGGTCGCGCCGGACGACAACAGCCTCCGCGTCCACGACTGCCACAGCCAAATGCGAGAGCTGGAGGTCGTCCGCGACCAGATCTGCGCAGCGCTCGCCGCCGACAAGTCGCTGCGGCCACACGACATCATGGTGCTCGTGCCGGACGTGGAGAGCTATGCGCCGCTCGCGCACGCGGTCTTCGGACCGCTCCAGGACAGGCTGCCATTCCACATCGCGGACCGCCACCCAGCGCGTGAGCTGCCCGCCTGCCGAGCGACCCTGCAGGTCCTCAACCTCACCCGCACCCGCCTGACGGTCACCGAGGTGCTCCAAATCCTTGAGATCCCCGCCGTCCAACGACGCTTCCGACTGTTCGGCGGAGAGGTCTCGGTCCTCCGCCACCTCTGCCAGACAGCGGGCGTGAGGTGGGGTCTCGACGGCGCGCAGCGCAGCGCGCTCTTCCAGCTCCCCGACTTCGACGACAACTCCTGGCGGCAGGGCATCGACCGGCTCGTCCTCGGGAACCTGACCGGTCCAGCTGACGACCTCGTCTGCGGCGTCGCGCCCGTCGGCGACACCACCGAGGCCCGCGCCGAATTGCTCACACGCTTCACGCGATATCTACAAACGCTCTTCGACCTGATGGAGTCCATGCGCGCGCCGCAGCCGCTGTCTGCGTGGGCGGATCGACTCGACGAGATCATCACGTCCCTGTTCGAGCCGACCGACCCCGCGGAAGAAGAGGCCGTGCGCCAGCTCCGCCGCGCAGCGGTCGCGCTGCGGAGCCAGGCAGCCGCGGCCTCCCACACGGGCGATGTCCACCTCCACGTCTTCTCGTCGTGGCTCGACAGCGCCCTGGCACACGGGACGTCAGCGAGCGCGGGCGGGCGAGGGTTCCTCGGCGGCGCGATCACCTTCGCAGGGATGCTGCCCATGCGCGCCGTGCCAGTCCGCGCCTTGTTCGTCTGCGGACTCGACGACGCCTCCTTCCCGCGCCGCGACAGCCCGTCGCCCTTCGACCTGATCGCGGCAGCGCCACGCCCTGGCGACCGCAGCCGACGCCTCGACGACCGCCAGCTTTTCTTAGACCTGCTGCTCGCTGCGCGCGACCGCCTCCACTTAACGTTCATCGGTCGGTCCGCCAAGGACAACGCGGAGTGCACGCCGTCGATCGCGGTCTCGGAGCTGCTCGAGCACATCCACCGAACATGCGTCGGCGCGCACGGCTCAGCTGCGGACCAGGTGCTCGTTCGGCACCCTCTACAGCCTTGGAGCACCCGCTATCGCGGAGGCGACCCGAAGCTATTCACCTATGCGCCGCAGCCGCCGATCGGCGGCGCCGACGCCGACGAAGCGCCTTGGTGCCCACCGCGAGTGCCCATCGTTAACGAAGCGGACGAGGCGTCCCCGCGCGTCTCCCTCGCAGACCTGCTCACATTCTGGCGCGCGCCCTGTCGCGTGTTCCTTGAGCGAACGATGCGCGTACGAGTGCGCGGCCTCGACGAACCCGAAGATACGTGCGAGCCGTTCGCGCTCGGCGGGCTGGATCGATACGCGCTCCAAGACGACGCGGTCTCTCGCGCACAACGCGGCGACCCAGAGCGCGTCGACTCGCTCGCGTGGAGCCGCGCGCGCGGGGTCCTGCCAGTCGGCGCCCAGGGCGACGTCGCCTATGCAGCCGCGATGGACGACGCGGCGCCGCTACTGGAGGCAGCGGCGCAGCTCGCGACGACGGCGACGCGCAGGGTCGACGTCACCATCGGCGACGCGCAGATCACAGGACAACTCGACGGCCTAGCCGAGGACGCCCGCACGACGATGCGTGCTAGCGGCTTGAAGACCAAGGACCAGCTGCGCGCCTGGATCGAGCACCTCGTGATGACCCTGCAAGCCGCGCAGGCACCCGACTCGACGCCGCCGTGGCCGACGCGGACTCGCATCCTCTCACGAGGCGCCGCCCACGTGCTGCGCCCGGTCACCCCCGACGACGCCGAGTCGATCTTGGGGCGACTCCTCCAGCTGTATCGCGAGGGCTTGACGCGCCCCCTGGCGTTCTTCGAGCACAGCTCCCACGCGATCGCCGAAGGCCTGCGCGCCGGCAAACCGAGCGCTGCGGCCCTGACCCTCGGCCGCCGGTTGTATGAGATTCAGCGCGGCGAGCACTCCTACGACGCCGACCTCAAGGACGCGTCGGTCGCGCTGTGCATGCGCGGCCGCGACCCCATCAGCGAAGGAGAGGACGGCGAGTGTTATCAGCTCGCGAGCGAGCTCTGGACGCCGCTGCTCGACCACCTCGAAGAGGCGCAGCGATGAGCCCGCACGTCACGCCGTTCTCGTTGGAAGACGCGCCCCTGAACCAGGGCACGGTGCTCCTCGAAGCGAGCGCCGGCACCGGCAAGACCTACACGATCACCGGCGTGCTGGTTCGCATGCTCCTAGAGGGCGTCATCGACAAAGTCGAGCAAGCCCTCGTGGTCACGTTCACGGTCGCGGCGGCAGACGAGCTCAAGAACCGCCTGCGCGCGGGCGTTCGAACCGCGTTGTCAGCTTGCGAAGGCGAGCACGTGACCGATCCGTTCTTCGCCGGACTCGCGCGCCACGGAAGCGACGGCGCCGCGCGCTTACGGCGCGCGCTCGACGACTTCGACCAAGCCGCGGTCATGACGATCCACGGCTTCTGCAACCGCCTCCTCGTCGAGTCTGCGTTCGAGTGCGACCAACCCTTCGACCTGCAGATGACTACAGACGAAGCGCCTCTGCTGCAGAACGCGGCCGCGGACGCGCTCCGATCGATACGCGAACATGACTCGCCCATGTTCGGCGCGCTGATGAGCAGCGCAGGCCTCGCGCCTGCGCGCCTCGCCCAGCTCTTCCGAGTTTGGCGGCGGCACCCCGGCACGCTCTTGGAGCCCGAACCCGGCCACCTGACAGAACTCCTCGACCGCCTCAGGGCTGCCGTCGCGGCGGCGGCGACGAGCTGGGACGACGCGCTGCCCGCGCTGGTCGCGAGCTTCGATTGGTATAAAGGCGAGGAGCCCGGCCGTGACGCTGCAGCGCACCTGCGGCAGAGCGCGGCCCAGCTGCACAGCCAGCCGGAGCTCGCGCTCGCGGGCCTCGCGTCGTTCTCGACGCGACGACTCCGCAAGACCGTCCAGAAGAAGTGTAGGGAGCAGCTAGACGAGCCGTTCTTTCACGCGTGCGAAGAGGTCTCGCAGGCGCTGGAGGCCGCGACCGACCAACTGCGCGTTGACCTCCTCGTCCGCATGGAGGAGCGCCTCGCGAACATCAAGCGCGAACAAGCAGCGCTGACCTACGACGACCTGCTCACGCGCTCCCACCACGCCGTGACCTGCAGCCCGCGCCGGCAGGAGCTGCTCGCGAGCCTCCGATCCCGCTACGCGGTCGCGTTGATCGATGAGTTCCAGGACACGGACGCGCGTCAATACGAGGTTCTGTCTGCCGCGTTCGCTGACCGCCCGCTGTTCCTCGTGGGCGACCCGAAGCAATCGATCTACGCGTTCCGCGGCGCAGACCTCCGCACCTACCTCGAGGCAGCTGCAGGGGCCGGGACGACCTACACGCTCGGCACCAACTACCGCTCCTCCGAGCAGCTGGTGCGCGCCGTCAACCGACTCTTCTCGCGGCGCGGCGCGTTCGTCGACGAGCGCATCGCCATGCACGAGGTGCAGGCGAACGCCAAGCCGAACGAAAAGCTCCTGGGCGATCCTGACGATGGGCCGGCGCTGCGGTTCCGCACGATCCCCTTCGTGCAAGACAGCAAGGGCCAACCAAAGGGGCTCTCGCCGACAGAATCGAAGGACCGGATCGCCGCCGACGTCGCCGCAGAGGCCCGCCGGCTGTTGCATGGCGGCGCGTGCATCGACGACAAGCCCGTACGGCCAAGCGACATCGCCGTCCTGACGCGCAGCAACGACGAGGCGGAGCGCATCCAAGCACACCTGCGCGACGCCGGCATCGTCGCGGTGATCGGCAAGGCCGGCGACGTCTTTGACACCGACGAGCTAGGCGAGCTCGTGCGCGTGCTGCAAGCGATCCTCCGGCCAAACGACCTGCCGAGGGCGCGGGCCGCGCTGACGTCGCGCATCTGGGGGCTCGACGCGCCGACGATCATCGCGCTAGACCAGGAC
Organism: Planctomycetota bacterium; assembly: GCA_036160175.1. Taxonomy (GTDB): domain Bacteria; phylum Planctomycetota; class UBA1135; order UBA1135; family UBA2386. The sequence continues at coordinate 1,762 of JAYYEE010000266.1, read as the reverse complement.
GAGCAGCGCATCGAAGCAGAGCTCGCCAAGCTCGATCGGTGGCGAGCGACTTGGTCACAGCGCGGGTTCGCCGCGATGACTGAGCAAATGCTCCGCGAGCTCGACGTCGACGCGCGCTGGCTCGCGCGGGCCGGCGGCGAGCGCAACCTCACGAACCTCTACCAGCTCTGCGAGATGCTCCACACTGCCGAGCATGAGCAGCGGCTATCCCCCGAAGCGCTCGTCGAGTGGATTCAGCATGAACGCGCACACAGCGAGTCCGTGACGGCCGAGCGGCGCGAGCTCCGGCTCGAGTCCGACGAGGACGCCGTGCAGGTGCTGACTATGCACAGCAGCAAGGGCCTGCAGTTCGAGATCGTCTTTTGTCCGTTCCTGTGGACCAGCCGCCGCGCAGGCACTCGGGACGTCCCCCTGCCCGACGCCACCAGCGACCGCCCGTCGCAGCGAACGCTGCGCTTCCGGGCGGACCAGGGAGACCCCGCGTGGCGGCGCCATGAGGCGGACCGGCTCGCGGAAGACGTCCGCCTCGCGTACGTCGCGCTCACGCGCGCGCGGCGGCGTTGCTATGTGCACTGGGGCCCGATCACCCACGGCGGCAAAGGCTATGAGTGGAGCGCGCTGGGCTGGCTCCTGGACCCAAATGAAGGAGGCGTCGAAGCAGGCTGGCAGACCAGCTGGGGGTCGACCTACCGGGCGTCCTCTTCGTCCATGTATGCGGACCTTGAGCGGCTCGCCGAGCGCGCAGAAGGAGCCATCCGCGTCGACAGCATCGAGTCCAGCGGCAAGACAGAACCGCCCCCCGCACCTGCGGCCGCCGCCGAGGTCCCAGCCACGAAGCGGGCGCCTATTCCGCGACGGGTGCCGCTGGCGATCCACAGCTTCTCTTCGCTGGTCGCAGGCAGCGAACCAGGCGGCCACGCCCACGACGTGCGCGACCCCGCGGCGCCAGACGCCGCGCCAGGCGTAGGGATCTTCGGGTTCGCTCGCGGGGCCGAGGCCGGGCAATGCCTGCACACCATCCTCGAAGAGGTCGACCTCGACGACCTCAGCAGCGCCGCGGCGCGCGCGACCGTCGAGCGCACGCTCTCGTCGCACGGCCTCGCGGATCCCGGAGCGCACCCAGTCGCGGGAGATCCAGCGGAGACGGTGCTCGCGAACCTGCGGGACCTGGCCGCCGCGCGCGCCTGCCCCGCGGGACCGACCGTCGCCGCGCTCTGCAGAGGCCCCACGCTGATCGAGTGGAAGTTCACGATGCCGATCGGCATACCTCGCGTAACCGAGCTGGCCGCTGCGTTCGAAGAGCACGGCGACGACGTCGCGCGCCGCTACGCCACGCGGCTGCGGTCGCTGCGACCGCGCGAGCTCCGGGGCTACCTAACGGGCTTCGCCGACCTGATCGCCGAACACGAGGGGCGCTACTGGGTGATCGACTGGAAGTCTAACCACCTCGGCGACCGGCGCGAAGCGTACGACCAAGCAGCACTGACTGCGGCCATGGAGCATCACGACTACGTGCTGCAGTATCACCTCTACGTGTTGGCGTGGCATCGCCACCTCCGCACGAGGCTGCAGAACTACGACTACGAAGAGCACTTCGGCGGGGTTTGTTACGCCTTCCTCCGAGGCGCGACGCCAGGCCAAGACCAAGGGATGTTCTACGACCGCCCGCCGCGGGCGCTCGTCGAGGCGCTGGACCGATGGGCCGAGGAGGAAGCATGAGCGGCCAACCACACGTGACCACGCTCGGCGATCTCCACGCAGA
>JAYYEE010000265.1:0-3603 GCA_036160175.1 Planctomycetota bacterium | reverse complement strand
AAGATCGAGACCAGGTCATAGTCAGGGTGCACGACCGTCACGGTGTGCGCAGCTAACGCAGACGAGAACGTCGCGCGACCTTCTTGATCGGTAGTGGCCAAGAGCTGTCCGACCGCCGGGACCGCGGGCGAGGATGGGTCGACCAGCACCGTCGCGCCAGCGACCGGAGCGAGGGACACCTCATCGAAGACCCGGACGACCAGCGTTCCGACGAGCGCGCCGGTCAGCACGCCGCGCTGCAAAATCTGTCCGGTGTAGGTCGTGTCCGCCGCGTTGCCCGCCGCGTCGGTCAAGGTCAGGCTGTAACTCCCTGGCCCAGCGAGCCGGCCCAGCGGCACAGCGGACAGCAGGAACCGGCCACCATCGCTCGATCCGAACAAGCCTGCGACCGGCGCGACCGAGTCATCCAACGCCGCCGACGACAGCTCCTCGGTCGCCACGCCGTAGAGCGCCAGCGCCTCCGTGTCGGTGAAGATGTCCGCGTCGACGCCCGCGGCGCCGACGGAGACCAGCTTCGGCGGCGTGACGTCCAGCGCGGGCCGGACATCGGGCTCGTTGTGGATGAACCCAGAGCGATCGCCGCCGCGCTGCATCTGCGCGGTGAACGTCAGGGTGCCCTCATCCAAGCTCGGCGACGTCGCAGAGCCGAGTCGGCCGCTGAAGTCGACCAACACGGGCACGCCGGGCTGGTCAACGGTCGCGGTGCCCTCAAAGAACGTGAGGTCAAACGTCGGGCTCGTCTCCGCGTCTCCCCCATAGATGCGCGCGACCACCGTGTCGCCTGGCTGCGCGTCTGCCGGCGGCGTGACCGCGAGCTGCACGGTCTCGATGTTGGTCGCGTTGACGCGGTTCTCGAAGCCCGCCGGCGCGGCGGACAACGCGACCGACTCAGGCCTCGCGGGGCCGACCGTGTCGAACACGCTAAACGGCACCGCGCCGTTAAACTCCAAGTTGCCGTCCTGACCGAACGTCACCGACTCGCTCGCCGTGAACTCGTAACGCTGCGACGCCGCCAGCGGCCCGCTCGGGGTGATGCGGACCACGCGCGGGTCGCCGATGCCTAGCACAGTCAGCGGCGTGTCGACGTCCGTCGCCAGCGGGGCGCCGCCAGCCGGCGCCAACGCGAGGTTCGCCGAGGTCAGCGTGCTGGCGTTGGTCGGCTTGTCGAAGACCACGAAGACCTCATTCTCTCGAGGCTGGTCATCAAAGTTGTCGCGCGGGAACACCGCGACGATCGCGCCGTCCGTGATCGACTCCCCTTGGTTGACCTGGAAGTCTCCCAGCACCTCTTCGCTGCCGCTGACTTGGAAGCGGACGCCGTCGACGTCGCGCGACTCCGGGAAGAGCACGACCTCGTAGACGGGGACTCCCTCGTTGGTGAGCGCGGTCAAGGGCCGGATCACCAGCAGCTTGCCGCCCCCTAGCAAGCTGTAGTTAGCAGGCAAGAGCTGCCCCGTGCCACGGACGCGCACCCCGATGCGGCCGTCGACGCCGTTTTGCGAGGTCGGAAAGATCGAGACTTGGTTGATGCTCTCGCTGAACTCGACCACCACCGGGACGCTCGTCGGCCAGCCGCTGCCTTGCGGGTAGACCTCGCGGACGAGGGGCCGGCCGTCGCGCGCGTCGCCGCCGACTGGGACGACCTGGACCGCCGACTCACCGGCTTCGTTGATCGGCGCGTTGGGGTCGATGCTAGGGTCGAACGCAAGCCCCACGTTGTCGCAGGCGACACCTGCAAGCGACAGGGTGGACAGGAGCAGGAGACGGTTGCGCAGCATGAGCAGGTGAGGCTACGGGGTGTAGAGCGAGACGCCGAGCAGACGCTGAATATTCCCGCACAACGGCCGCGGCCCGGGCCTCGGCGCCCGCGCCCCGGCGCGGGTCATGCCGATGGCTGCGGCGGCTCCGCCGCTTCGGCGCCGGGCTTACGAGGCCAAAAGAGGATCAGCAGCGCGCCGACTACCATGCCCAACGTGAGGGTCTGCCCCATGGTCATGCCCAACAGCACCGTGCCGTCGCTGCTGCCCTCATAGAACTGGTCGTCGGGCTTGCGGACGAACTCCAAGGAGAATCGCGCGAGCGAATATCCGAGCAAGAAGATCGCCGCGTATTTGCCTGCTCTGAGGGGCCTGCCGCGGGTCAGCGCGTAGATACCCCAGAGCGCGAGCCCGACCAGCAGCCCTTCCCCGAGCCCTTCATAGAGCTGCGACGGATGTCGAAACGGCACCACGTGCTCGAGCAAGCCGTCTTCGTTGATGCGCGTCGCCTCACGGATGGCGTCCCAGTCGAGGCGCGGCGCGATCCGCTCCCAGTCGATCGGCCGGCCGAGGTCGTCGACCCGGCTCAGCTGGCTTTGGACGTCGGCGAACTCCTGCTTGCCGTAGGCCACCTGGATGCACAGCTCGCGGTCTCGCATCGTCAGGCCGCCCCGCAGCCCCATCTGGCCGAGCGCCACAGGGTCGGTCGGGAACTGCATCGCGCCCCAGGTCTCGGGCGACGTAACGCGCCCATAGAGCTCGCCGTTGATGAAGTTGGCGAAGCGCACGGCGAGGATGCCTGGGCAAACCCCCAGCGCCGCTGTGTCTGCCGCGCGCGCCCAGCCGATCTGGAAGCGTCGACAGAACAGCCAGACGGCGACGACTACCCCGGCGAGGCCGCCGTGGAACGCGAGGCCGCCCTTCCACACCTGCAGGAACTGCAGCGGATGGAGCAGCGACTGGTCGTAGAAGAGCGCATAGCCCGTCCGCCCCCCGAGCATGACGCCGAATACGCAGTAGAAGATCAGGTCCGGCGCCTGCTCCGGGGTGACCGGAAAGAACCCCCGCTTGGCGAGGCGCACGAAGATCCACTGCGCGCAGATGAAGCCGACGACGTACATCATCCCGTACCACCGGACAGCGATCGGCAGGAACGGGATGTCGAGCAAGACCGGGTCCCATGCGGGGAAGTCCATCACGCCCAAGGTATCCAACGACGCCCCCCAAGTCGCGTCGGCAGCCGGGGCATTTCGGCGCCGCGGCGTCCGCCGCGACGGGTTCGCGCAGGCCGCGATGGCGCCCGCGGCTCCAGCCGTTATGGTGCCTGCCGCGATGTCCACGACCCTCCTGCGCGAACTCCTCGGCGACCACGCCGCGCTCGCCGACGAGCTGCTCGTCGAGCTGCGCGCGGACCGCGGCCGCCTGCCCGTGCTCTTCCCGGGGCTGCCGCGCCGCTTCAGCAAGGACGCTGTCGGCGGCGGGCGCCGTGAGTTCGGCGACGCCGTGGTCGACCTGGACGCCTTCCGCGTCTGCGACGTCGTGGCCGCGTATCTGACCGCGTCGATCGAGGCGACCGCAGACGAGCTGATCGACGTCTACCTGCACGGCGACATCGAGGAGCGCGCGATGCTGCTGCGCAGCCTCAGCTTCTTGCCGATCGGCGACGCGACCCGGCGCCTGTTCGACGAGGTCCTGCGCACCAACATCGTGCTGCACCTCGAGGCAGCGCTGTGCGACCACAACGTCCTGGCCCGCGCGATCGGCGACGGCGTCGTCGACGCGGACACCGGCAACCGCCTGCTGCTCAAGTTCGCGTTCGTCGATATGCCGCTGCACCGAGCGTTTG
>JAYYEE010000264.1:0-5744 GCA_036160175.1 Planctomycetota bacterium | reverse complement strand
CGCGGGCGGTAGCTGAAGCCCTCGAGCCAAGCCTTGCCGCTGAGCCGCTTGAGGTTCTCGAAGCCGACGTTGTTCTCTGCGATCAGCGTCAGGTCGAAGGTCGGGTTATCGGCGCCGGCCGTCTCCTTGCTCGTCCGGCCTGCGTAGTAGGTGGTCTGGCCGAGGATCGGTTTGATGCCGGCCTTTTCGCACGCCTTGTAGAGGTCGACCGCGCCGAACATGTTGCCGTTGTCGGTCAGCGCTAGGGCCGTCTGTCCGTCTTCCTTGGCGGCAGCTACGAGCGGGCCGACCTGCGCTGGCGCGGTCAGCAGGCTGTAGTGCGATCGCACGTGCAGGTGGACGAACGGCGGCGCTTCGGTCATCGCACCGCAAGGCTAACGCTTGGCGACGCTGGCTTCGAGTCGTCGTTGTCGGTGTCCGTAGGCTCGCCGCCCCGGTCGTCCACACTCTGTCCTCGTTCTCCACAAGGCCCCGCGCTGGGCGCGGTGGGGGATGCGGCGGGCCGTTCTTGCGGCTACTTCAGCAGCTGCATCAGCAGGGCTTTCTGCACGTGGGCCCGGTTGGCCGCTTGGTCGTAGATGCGTGAGCGGTCGCCGTCGAGGACCTCGTCGGTCGCGGCGACGTTGCGGCGGACGGGCAGCGGGTGCATCAGCATCGCCTGGGCGGTCAGGTCCATCACGTCCGCGTCGACGCGCCAGTCCTTCAGCGTGCGCTTCATGATGGCCTCACGGTCGGGCTCGTCCCAGCACTTGATGCTGCCCCAAGGCCGCGCGTAGACCACCTCAGCGCCCCTCGCGCCTTCATGCAGGTCGTTGACGACGCGGACCGCGCCGCCGGCATCTTCGGCCGCTGCCTTGCTGCGCTTCAGGACCTCCTCGTCGACCTCGAAGCCCAGCGGGTGCGCGAGGGTCACGTCCAGGCCCATGAGCGACGCGAGCTGCAGGATCGAGTGGGTGGGGCCGAGCGGCTTTGGCTCTGGGTTGTCGCACCACAACAACGTCAGCTTCCGGCCCTGCATCGTCACCAGGTTCTCGCGCATCGTCAGCACATCTGCGAGAGCTTGGCAGGGGTGCTCGAACACCGTCTCTAGGTTGATGACCGGGACGGAGCTGTGTTGGGCGTAGCTCCGCAAGAGCAGCTCCTGGCGGTCGTGTTCCCAGGTGCCCGTGCGCGCGGCCGCGCGGATCCCCAGGGCGTCGACGTAGCGCGACAGCGTGCGCGCGGCGTCCTTGACGTGCTCCTCGGCGCGACCGTCCATGATCGCTTGCTCGCCTGGTTCGAGCTCGTAGAGGTCGTCGGCGGAGAGGTTGATGCAGTGGCCGCCCAGCTGCTGCATGCCCACCTCAAACGAGACGCGCGTGCGCAGGCTAGGCTGAAAGAACAGCATCCCGAGGGTCTTGCCGCCCAGCACCTGTCCAGGGCGCTTGCCCTTGACCCGGGTCGCGAGGTCGAGGAGGTCGTCGAGTTCGTGCCGGGTCATTCCGGCCGTGCTTAGAAAGTCGCGCTTGCTCAAGAGTGGCTGCTCCGTTGGACTGTCACGAAGGTAGATGCCTGACGAGCCGACCACAAGCGTCCACGAGCGCCGCATGGAGCGGTGCCTCGCGTTGGCGCGTGAAGCCGCCGCCAACGACGAGGTGCCGGTAGGGGCTGTCGTGTTCCTCGGCGATGAGGTCATCGGCGTCGGCCGGAATCGGGTCGAAGAGACGGGCGATCCGCTCGCGCACGCAGAGATGGAGGCGCTCAAGCAGGCGTTCGCGACGACTGGGGACAAGCGCCTGCCCGACGCCGAGCTCTACTGCACGCTTGAGCCGTGCTTCATGTGCGCGAGCGCCGCGTTGCACGCGCGGGTGCGCCGGGTCGTGTTCGGCGCGCGTGACCCGAAGTTCGGCGCGGTGCGCTCGCTCGCGAACTTGCTGGAGGACGCGCGGCTGAACCACCGCTGTGAGGTCGTCGAAGGCGTGCGGGCCGACGACAGCGCGGCGCTGCTGCGGAGCTTCTTCCGGTCGCGCCGGGGCTAACCGGAGCGCGCCAGCGGCCGCTGCTGTGGGGGGCTCGAGGGCGGGCTCCAGCCGGAGCGCGTTTCCGGACGACCAAGGTTGAAATGCCACGGCGGATCTGCAGGATCCGTCGCTCATTCGTCGCGGCGTCCCCACGCAGCGACCCTCGCGGAGAGGTGCCAGAGTGGCTGAATGGCCCGGTTTCGAAAACCGGTTAGTGCGCAAGTGCTACGGGGGTTCGAATCCCCCCCTCTCCGCCACTTTTTGCCCGCTGGTCGGTTCGACCCTGGTCGCTCGGGTCTAGACGTCTACCCGCGGGACGACGCGCTCGCTCTCGTCCGTCAGCTCGAAGAAGGTCGGCATCTTCAGGCCCATCGACGCGCCGACGATGCGCGTCGGGAACGCCTCCAAGATGTTGCGCAGGTCGCGCACGTTGCCGTTGAAGAAGCGACGCGCCGCGGCGATCCGGTCTTCGGTGATGGCGAGCTCCTCTTGGAGCGCGCGGAAGTTCGCGTCGCTCTTCAGCTGGGGGTAGCCCTCGACCACTGCGAATAACGTCTTCATCGCGAGGCCTAGCTGGCTCTCGTCGCGGCCCTGGCTCTCCGCAGATCCCTGGTTGCCCATGGCCACGTTGCGCATCTCGACCACCCGCTCGAGCGTCTCCCGCTCGTGTTCGGCGTAGCCCTTGACCGTCTCGACGAGGTTTGGGATCAGGTCGTAGCGACGCTTGAGCTCGACGTCGATGTCCGCCCAGCTCTCCTTGGTCGTGTTCTTGAGGTTGGTGATGCGGTTGTAGACCGCGATCCACCAGATCACCGGGATCAGCACAGCCGCGAGGGCGAAGATGACGGCGGGTTCCATCAGCTGTCGAATTCCTTGAGGAGGTGTCGGGGCCAGAGTTCACAGAACTTCTGGACGATGGCGATCGCGCCCTCGAAGCGGTCGGGCTCCCAGCGGCCGCGACCGCCGCTCAGGCACAGCGCGCCGCCCTCGATGTCGATCATCGGTGGGCGCGCTTGGAGGAGATACTCCATCATCTGCGGGTGCAGCACGTCGTATGCGAACTTGCGGTCGCTGGAGTTGACGTAGAACTTCCGGCTGAACTCGTCCGACTCGAAGTCGATGTCGTCGAAGCCAAAGGCCCCCTTCAGCTTGTCCCAAACGCCCTCGGGGCGCACCAGCAACGGCGGCGTATCCCACGGGGTGTGGGCGATGAGGTAGCTGAAGTGGTAGGTGGTCGTGCGGCGGTTCTTGCCGCTCCCCGAGGTGACCTTGTACCGGAAGTCTCCGGTGACCAGCTTGCACGCTCTGCCGAACAGCTCGACCGTCCCGGTCATCGTGTTCTTCGCTACGCGCGAGTGTCCACGGCGGAAGATCTCGAACTGTGCGTATTCGTCGTCGTGGCTGCTGTCGTTGCTCGCGCGGAACCGCAGACCGAGTTTCTGCGCCAGCGCCTGCAAATCTTCTCGGCGCTGCTTCTCGCGCAGGTAGCCGATGACGCCGGCGATGATCATGATCACCACGAAGACGACGAAGATGATCGGCGCGCCGCCTCCAAACGAGATCGCAGCGAACGCGGTCGGCGCCGCGTCCGTCGCGCTGTCGTGAGAGCCATCGTGGAAGCCGCCGACCATCCCCTGAACCTAGCGCGGCTGCGTTCGTTCTCCAGGGCGGCAGCAACGGGGGGCGATTCTTCATCCGCTGCGGGGGCCGGCCGCGGGCCCCCTCCTGGCGACGCGGCGGCGCGACCGCGAAGCCCGCGAAGGTGAGATCCGCCAGGCACCCCGGGCACAAGGAACGGCAAGCGTTGGCTGCTTCCTTCCGGACCTGACCAGGTGCGCCGACTGCCCCCTTGCTCGGGACCCGGCAGACCCCACCTTCGCGAGCCGCGCGAAGATAAACTGGCGGAGAGGGGGGGATTCGAACCCCCGACAGCCTTTTGGGCTGTACTCGCTTTCCAAGCGAGCTCCTTAAGCCACTCGGTCACCCCTCCGCGCGATCCCGGCGGCTCGCCCGGTCGGGGGAGCAGACGGGAAATGGGGACGGAGAACCCTAGCTGTGGACGCCGCCTCAGGCAAGGTCGCCAAGATCTTTCGCGGCGGCTCGCGATCCGGCATGCTGGGTGCATGGCGGCGGCCAGCAACGAAGACAGACCGGCGGGCAGCAGCGGCGACTACCAGGTGGTGGCCCGGAGGTTCCGCCCGCAGACCTTCGACGAGCTCGTCGGCCAAGAGGAGGTCCTCCAGTCGCTGCGGCGCGCCCTCGAGCAGGGGCGGGTGCCGCACGCCTTCTTGTTCACCGGGAGCCGGGGGGTCGGCAAGACGACGTCCGCCCGTATCTTGGCCCGCTGCCTCAACTGCGAGCAGGGGCCGACCCCGACGCCGTGCGGCGAGTGTGAGTCGTGCGTCTCGATCCTCGACGGCAGCAACCCTGACGTCATCGAGATGGACGCCGCGTCCAACAACGGCGTCGGCGACATCCGGCAGCTGCGCGAGAGCGTCGCGTTCGCGACCATGCAGTCCAGGTATCGGGTCGTGATCCTCGACGAGGCGCACATGCTCTCGGCGAGCGCTTGGAACGCGTTCCTGAAGACCCTGGAGGAGCCGCCTCCGGGCGTGATCTTCGTGATGGCGACCACCGAGCGCCACAAGGTGCCGGAGACGATCGTCTCGCGCTGCCAAGTGTTGCCGTTTCGCCGGGTCGGCGAGACCGACCTGATCAAGCGGCTCAGCATGATCGCCGAGAAAGAAGGCGTCGCGATCGCAGCCGACGTCCTCGAAGAGATCGCGATGTCGGTCCGCGGCGGCGTGCGCGACGCTGAGACGGCACTCGAACGCATCTTGCCGATCGTCCGCGAGCTCGGCGATGAGTTCGACCTCGAGGCCTACCGAGGCCTGACGGCGCGCGTCGGGCTCGACGCGGTCGTCGAGGTCGTGCACGCGCTGCTGCAGGGCGACGCGAAGCGCGGGCTGGAGTTCGCGCGGGCGATGCAGGAGCAGGGCTTCGACGAACGGGAGGCTCTCGGCGAGATCACGTCGATGCTGCGGAACCTCCTGCTGATGAAGATCGACGGGGAGGACACCGGGCTCGTGGCCTTGACGGGGGCGCTCCGCGACCGCGTCAAGGAGATCGCGGGCGGCGTCGATATGGCCCGCCTGGACGCCATGATCGGCGCCGGCATCCTCGGCCGCGAGCGGCTGCGGCGCCTCGAGGACCGCGGCGTCGTCTTCGAGGTCGCCCTGGTGCGGATGGCGCAGGCCGGCGCGTTACCGACGCTCTCCGACCTGCTCGCAGAGGTCCGAGCAGGCGGGGGAGGGTCGTTCGCAGCGGCCGCCCAGGCGCCGGCGGTCGCTGCTCCCTCACGCTCGGCGCCACCTCGACCGACCGCTGCGTCGCCGTCTCCCCCGACGCCTACTCGTCCTGCGACGCCGGTCGCAGGCTCCGACGAGCTGAAGGCACGCGCGCTCGCGCGGCTCAGCGATCGCAAGCTGCTCCAGGCGACGCTGGAGCTGTGTCGATTCGCGGGGCCAGACCAGAACGGCCGGGTGTCGGTGACGCTCGAGACCGAGCGCAAGATGTATATCGACCGCATCAAGTCGCCGGTGATCGAGCAAGAGCACACGCAGGTCAGCCAAGCGGTCGCGGCGCGGGACGTACGGGTGGAGCTCGCGGGGGCGCCCAGCGGCGATGCAGCGAGCGGAGCAGCCGCGACGGACGGCGCGCGCAAGGCGCCTGCGAAGGACGCGC
>JAYYEE010000263.1:0-6303 GCA_036160175.1 Planctomycetota bacterium | reverse complement strand
CACCACGGCGCCCGCGCCCCGCGCGTCTCGCGCGCGCCCGCACGTCGTCGTGATCCTCGCCGACGACCTGGGCTGGACCGACCTGTCGACCGGCCGGACCAACGGCGGCAACGGCTCCCCGTACCACCGCACGCCCAATTTGGACCAGCTGGCCCAAGCCGGCACGTGCTTCTCCGATGCCTACAGCAACGGCCCCAACTGCGCGCCCTCGCGGGCGGCGCTGTGGAGCGGCCAGTGGGCGGCGCGGACCGGGGTCTACACGGTGGCCAGCGGCAACCGCGGCAAGGCGGAGTTCCGCAAGCTGGACGCGGCGCAGAACCGCCCCGTGCTCGCTGCCGAGAAGGTGACCCTCGCCGAGGTGATGCAAGCCGCGGGCTACGCGACGGCGCACTTCGGCAAGTGGCACCTCGGCAGTGAAGACAAAGGTCAGTCGCCGACCGACCAGGGCTTCGACCACCAGGTCGGCGGCGACCGGCGCGGCGGGGTCGGCAAGCTCGGGCACTTCGCGGACGAGGCGGGCGCGCTGCCGATCCCCGGGATGGTCGCCAACGGCCGCGGCGGCCAGTTCGTCGCGGACCGGCTCACGGACGAGGCGATCCGCTGGCTGTCCGGCGTCGACGGCGCGCCGGCGTTCTGCTGCGTCAGCCACTACTCGGTCCACACGCCGATCCAGGCGCCGGACGACGACTTCGAGGCGACGCCCGAGGCGCCGGAGGGCTCGCGCCACCGGAACCGTCGCTACGCGGCGATGCTCAAGAACCTCGACGACAACGTCGGCAGAATCGTCGCCTCCCTGGAGGCCGCTGACGACCCGCTGCGTCCCGGACACAAGATGGTCGAGAACACGCTGATCGCCTTCTCGTCGGACAACGGCGGTCTCGGCGGCTACCTGGAGGCAGGCGTGGAAGGCGGCGGGGGCGTCACCAACCAGCTGCCGCTGCGCAGCGGCAAGGGCTCGCTCCACGAAGGCGGCGTGCGCGTCCCGCTGATCGTGCGCTGGGACGACCGCGTCGCACGGGGCGGCGTCGACGCGACGCCGACGCAGCTGTTCGACCTCTACCCGACGCGGGCTGCGCTCGGCGGCGCGACGATGCCTGCCGGCCAAGAGGTCGACGGCGTGGACCTGTCGGCGCGGCTGCAGTCGCGAGCCGTCGAGGTCGCAGCGCGGCCCTTGTTCTGGCACTTCCCGGGCTACCTCGACGCGAGCCGCCGCAAGGGCACGTGGCGCACGCCGCCGGTGTCGGTGGTGCGCTGCGGCGACCTCAAGGCGATGTTCTGGTACGAGACCCGGACGTGGGCGCTCTACGACCTCGCCGCAGACCTCAACGAGTCGCGGGACCTCGCGCAGGAGCGGCCCGCGGACCTTCGGCGGCTCGCGGTGACGCTGCGCGCGTGGCTGCAGCGCACTGGCGCGACGACGCCGAGCGAGCTGGACGGCGGCCCGGTGCCGCTGCCGTCAGTGCCCCAGTAGTCCGGGTCAGACCGAGCGGGTGAGGCCTGCGAGGTCGCAGCTTCCGCTCGCGGTGAGCGAGCTGCCCTCGCCGGTGCTGCCGGCGATCCAGTCGAACTCGGGCATGGCGCAGGTGTCTCTACCTGCACCCGTACCCGAGGGCGGACCGCCGCGCCCAGCCTCAGACGGCGTCCCTAGCGGTCGCCGTCGCGCTTCTTCGACTTCTTGGCCGGGGCCTGCTTGCGCTTTGCGCGCTGCTTGCCCGCCTTCTTGTCTGCGCCCATCTGCTTGCGCAGCTCGGCCCACTTCTGCTTGGCCTCCTTCTCGGTCATGTCGCCGCGCTCGACGGCGGTGTCGAGGCGCTTGCGCATGCGCTCGAGCTGTTCCTTGCCGGACGCCTCGCCCGCCTTCTTGGTCTCCTTCTCGCCGTCGCGGCGCTTCTCCCACTCCATGTAGCGCTGCTTGGCCTGCTCCTCGGTGAGGTCGCCGTTCTTGACGGCGCGCTCGAGGCGCTGCCAGGCCATGTCCTCTTCCTTGCTGTAGGTCTTCCCACCCTTCTTGGCGCCGCCCTTCTTGGCGTCGCCCTTCTTGGCGTCGCCCTGCTTTTTCCAGGCGTCGAACCTCTCTTCGGCTTGAGCAGGGGTCATGCGACCGCTGTCGACGGCCTTCTTCAAGCGCTGGAGCATGGCGTCGTCACCGCCCTTCGGCGCGGCGTCGCCGCCCTTCTCGCTCGCCTCCATCTTCTCGCCGATCGCGCGTCGGTGCGCTTGGACCTTGCGCTGCATGTCTTCGCGGCTGAGCTTGCCGGCCTTCACCATCTCGGTCATTTCGCGCACGAAGGACTCGTGCTCGGCGCGCATCTTCTCCATTGCGCCTTCGCGACCTCGCTCGGCGCCGGCGCCCTTCTTCATGCGCTCCTGGATTTCCGCGGTCCGCTCGCGGGCGAACTTGCGAGCCTCTTCTCCGGTCATCTCGCCGGACTCGTACGCGGCGCGCGCGCGGCGGTTGATCTGGTCGATCATGCGCTGCGCTTCGCCGTTTGCGTCGCTCGTGGCGCCCTTCTTGGCGCGGCGCGGGTTGTCTGCCGCGGGCTTCTTGGCGCGGCCCTTCGCGCGCTTCTGCGACGACTGCTTGAGCGCGCGCAGCACCGCGTCCATGTCCGCCTTGCTCATCTCGCCGGCCTTGACCGCGCGCTCAAGCCGCTCGGTCACGGCGCGCACGTCGGTGTTCTGGGCGTAGGTGACGCCGAGCGGCAGCGTCAGCGCCGCGAGCGCGGCAGCGGCGAGCTGCAGCCATCGCGGACTGCTCTTCAGAGGGGTCTTGGTCACGATCATCTCAAATCTCCGTCTCAGGAAGCCGCCGCTGTTGATCTCACTCGCCATGGCCGGCGGGCGGAGCCCCGGCGCGGCGAGGAACTCGACCGCCGTGAGCAGCGAGTTCGCGTAGTCGTGTTTGTCACCCTGCAACGTGCGCAACACCAGCGCGTCACAGCAGAGCTCCTCGTTTCTGCGTAGATTACGCCGCGCCCACCAGGTTACGGGGTTCCACCAGAACCCGACGCAGGTGAGCCATTCGATCCAGCGAACGAAGTGATCGCCGCGGCGAACATGGGCCAGCTCGTGCGCGAGCACCCAGCGGAGCTGATGCGACGGCAGCGAGTCGAGCATCGCGGCGGGCAGGTAGACGCGCGGGCGGCCGCCGATCCACCAGACGAGCGGCGGGATGCGCGCGGTCGTCAGCCGGACCGCCGGAGGCGCGGGGAGGTCCAGGCGGTCGCACAGCGACTGCAGCTGCGACTCCAGCGAGGCCGGAGCGACCAGGCTTGAGCTGCGGAGCAGCCGATCGAAGCGCGCGACCCGCTGGAGCGACCACGCCAGCACGCACGCGCTGCCGAGCAGCCAGGCACAGGTCGCGAAGGTCCATGCGTCCACCGTCAAGACGCTGGCCTGCGCCGCGGGCACGAGGTCCACGCCGGGGTCAACGACCGCGGGTGCTGGTCGTGCGACGCCTGCGTCGTCGGTCTGCGCCGCTAGAACCGGCACGCGGTACAGCGGCGGGGTCACCAGCTTGACCAGCGCCGTGATCCAGAGCAGGTGCGCGACCGTCGTGAAGCGGGCGCGCCTCTGTATCAGCCAGGCGGTCACGGCCAGCGCGGTGGACACCGCGAGGTTGCTCGCGACCCATATTAGGACTGCGTCGCTCATGCGTCCTCCTGGCGGCGCGCCTCGAGCAGCGCCCGGAGCTGTGCGATCTCGTTGGCCGAGATCTTCTGCGACTCGATCAGGTGGGTGAGCAGCGGCGCCAACGAGCCGCCGGTGAGCTTGTCCGCGAGCGACTCTAGCTGGCTGCCGGCGTAGGCCTCGCGGCTCAGGGTCGCCGTGAACAGGTGCACCGGCTGGCTGCGATCGCGCGCGACGTAGTCCTTGTCCTCAAGGCGCTGCAGCAGGCGCTGGACCGTGCCGTGCTGGGCCTTGTCCGCGCCGCGGTAGAGCTGCTCGCGCAGCTCGCGCGCGGTGCGCGGCTGCTGCGCCCAGAGGAGCTCCATCAGGGCGAGCTCGGCGTTGGCGAGTTGGGGTTGGCTCATCGGTTTGGGTGCTACGGCGCGTTCGGATACGACAGCTTGTCGCAGGTATACGACGAAGTGTCGTAGGATGTCAACCAGCCGGGTTGGGTTTGCCCTCCGGACGTCCGCCCAGCGGCGCAGGGTCACGCGCGGTGAGCGCCACAGGTAATTGCCGCGAAGTGGCTTGCGACATCGTGTGCTGCGGCAATGGGAGGGCGACGGCCGCGCCTTCGTCGCCGCAGTCGTCCTTCGCCGGCAGGCGCCCCGCGCGGTCCGCCGGGGTCAGCGGCGGTCACGGTTGCCGGCGGCCTGCTCGGACTCGCTCTGCGACGACTCCTCTTCAGTCCCGGAGATCAGGCCAGCCTCAACCGCCTCGCGGTAGCTGGGCGCGTGCGGGATCTTCTCGGCCTTGCGTTCGTGGTAGGGCACGCCGCGCGTCATCCACTCCGGCGCAGGCGCGCCCTTGAGGTGGTGGTGGAAGAACTCCGCCATGCGGCGGGTCCAGTCTCGCTGGTTCTGGCGCTTGCGCAGGCCGTGGTCCTCGCCGTTGTAGTTGGCGAGGTAGGCCTCCTTGCCGAGGCGCCGCATCGCGACGAAGAACTCGATGCCCTGGTACCACGGGACCGCGCCGTCCTTGTCGTTGTGCAGGATCAGCACCGGGGTGTTGGCCTTGTCGAGGTGGAACAGCGGCGAGTTCTCCCAGTACTGCATCGGCCGCTCCCAGATGGTGCCGCCGATGCGCGACTGCGTCTGCTCGTACTGGAACTGACGCGACATGCCCGAGCCCCAGCGGATGCCGCCGTAGGCCGAGAACATGTTGACCACCGGCGCGCCCGACTCGGCGGCGGCGAAGATGTCGGTGCGCGTGATCAGGTGCGCGGTCTGGTAGCCGCCCCAAGAGTGGCCGGCGACGCCGATCGCGTCCTGGTCGACGAAGCCCTCGGCGATCAGGCTCTGCACGCCCGAGACCACGCACTTCTCACACGACTCGCCGGGGTAGCCGTCGCGGTAGACGATGTCGGGCACGAACCACAAGTAGCCGTTGCTGACGTAGTAGGCCGCGTTGGGCGACGTGCCGACGTTGGGCGACACGAAGCTGTGGATGCGGTTGCTGCTCCGCTCGTAGAAGTAGACCATCATCGGGTACTTCTTCTGCGGGTCGAAGCCGTCGGGCTTGACGAGGTAGCCCTTGAGCTCGGTGCCGTCGTCGGAGCGCCAGTGGACCAGCTCAGCCTCGCCCCACCGGACCTCGCGGCGGAGCGGGCAGCCGTCGGTCAGCTTCTTCGGGTCGTCGAACGCGAGGTCCGACGTCCACACGTCGGGGAACTGGTCGAACCGGCTGAACGTCATGAACAGGCGGTCGGCGTCCTTTGGGCGCGAGACGCCGCTGATGCGCGCGTCCTTCATCACGACCATCTTCGGCGCGGCTGTGCCGTCGATGGTGTCTGTGAAGTAGCCGGTCGTGTAGGTGTCGGTGTCCGTCGCCGTGAGCACCAGCTCGTTGCGGAGCCAGCGCCGCTTCTCGTTGTCGTCGCGGTCCGCGTCGGGGCGGAGGTCGACGCTGCTGTTGCGCAGCGCGATCCCGTTCTCGCGGCCGAAGCCGTCGGTCACGCAGCGGAACGCGCCGTTCTGCGGGTCGATCGCCCAGATGTCGAACTCGTCGTTGATCAGGACCTCAGCGTCGTCCTTGGTCCAACCCGCGACGCCGTGCGCGCGGTGCGGTTCGGGGCGGTCGTCTTGCTCGCGGTCGAACGCGACGGGGATGTCCGCCGTCAGGTTGCGCGTCGCGCCCGCCTGCACGTCGTAGCAGTGCCAGTCGTAGTCGCGGTGGTCAAACCAGACGACGTACTTGCCGCCTGTTGAGCGGCTCGCGCTCCCCCGGAGGCCTTCGATGATCTTGGTCCGCGTGCCGTCTGCCGTGTCGACTACGTAGTAGTCGTTGTAGCGCCCGTCCCAGGTCACCATCATCTCGTAGGGCTTCGCGTCGCTCTGCAGCGCCTTCTTCCCGTCGTCCGTCAGCAGCGACATGCGCGGGTTCGCAGGCGTGCCGAGGACGACCAGGCGCTCATCGGCGATGTGGTATGCCGACATCAGCGACGCCTTCCGCGGGTCGCTGCGCTTGGCCTGCATCGTCTGCAGCAGGCCGTCTCGGTAGTGCCAGAGGTCGAGGGCGACCTCGTCTTCGCTCAGGATCTTGGGCAGATCCTCGATCTTGGGCTGACGGAGGCTCAGCGTCAGCACGGAGCCGTCGCGTGAGAAGCTCAGGCCGGATGACGGCAGCTTGTGATCG
>JAYYEE010000262.1:0-3070 GCA_036160175.1 Planctomycetota bacterium | reverse complement strand
AGATCCTGCAGGTGGTCTTCTACGCGCAGCTGCTCGCCGAGGTCCAGGGGCGCATGCCGGAGCGCGGCGGGATCATCCTCAAGGATGGCCGCGAAGAGCGGTTCCTGATCCGCGACTACCTGGCCGCATGCGAAGAGGTCGTGGCGGAGCTGCGTCGACTGCGTGACGAGCCGGAGCGCTCGCGGCCCTACTTTCAGCTCGGCTGCAGTGGCTGCTATCACGACCAGCGCTGCTTACCGGAGCTGCGCGAGCGCGACGACTTGTCGCTCGTGCAAGGGATGAGCAGAGGAGCCCGGTCGATCTTAGAGGCCTCGGGCTGCGAGACGGTCGAAGACCTCGCCACGTTCCACCCGGACAGCCCGCGCGCTCGCGGCAACCTCGACGCGACGCTCGTGCGTCGGCTGCGGCGCGGCGCGCAGGCCAAGCTGCTCGGCGCGCCGATCGTCGAGCGACGGCCGACGTCAGAGAAGCTCGGGCGCGCGGCGCTCATACACGTGCTGGCGGATCCGTTCGCCGACCGCGTGCTCGCCTTCGGCGTGCTGTTTCCAGCCACGCCTGAGGGCGAGTTCACCTATGCGTTGCCCCGGGCTCGCGAAGAGGAGTGGGCGGCGTTCGGCGGTCTGACGCGCGACTTGCCAGCGCGCACCCCGTTGCTGCACTTTGGGCCGAGCCTGCTCCGGTGGCACGAAGAGCACGCGTTCACGATCGAGGCAGACCCGGCGATCGAGGCGCGCCTGCTCGACCTGCAAAAGCGGCTGCGCTCGGCTGCGACGTATCCAGCGCCGGTCGCGCTGCTGCCAGACTTCGTGCAGCACGGCCTCGGACGCGACCCGCACCGCCACGGCCACGCCGGCGCCGCCGCGATGTGGTTGGACGAGGAAGACGCAGACGAGCGCTTGATCGCGAAGCTCCGCGGTGACCTCTATGACATGGCGGACCTCAAGGCGTCGATCTTGGACGCCGACGCCGACTCGGAGCCCGCCGAGCGCGAGGCGCAGGCCTAGGCGTGCTGGCCGTCGCTGACGTCGACCTCACGATCGTGCGTGAGGTGATGCCGTATGTGGGGCTCTTGCTCGTCGTCGTGCTCGCGCGCGCGCTGCGGCACGCGCCGGCCAACTTGCTGGTGCTGATGCTGACCGCGTTCGTCGACATGGCGGGCTTGTTCCTCATCATCCCGCTGCTGCCGTTCTACGTGAAGCTGTTCCACAGCAACGGCGAGACGTTGTTCGGCATGGAGATCGGCGTGGGCTTCCTCACCGGCCTCGTCGTCACGTCGTTCACCGTCGCGCAGCTGCTGACCGCGCCGATGTGGGGGCGCTTCTCGGATCGCTACGGTCGCCGGGCGGCGGTCGCCGTGGCGCTCTCCGCCTCGACCGTCGCCTACCTGCTCTTCGGCTTCGCAGACTCGCTGTGGATGCTGCTCCTCTCGCGGGTGGTGCAGGGCGCCGGCGGGGGGCTGGTCGGCGTCATCCAGGCGTACGTCGCGGACTCCGTGGAGCCTGCGCAGCGCGCGCGCGCGCTCGGCTGGCTGTCGGCCTCGACGAACCTCGGCGTGGCGCTGGGCCCGTTCCTCGGCTCATGCGCGCTAGAGCTGAAAGACGTCGACCTGTGGCCAGGAGACGCCGTGCTCGTGCTCGGGAGCGCCGTCCCCGGGGTGCTCGCCGCAGGTCTATGCGTCGTGAATGCGGTCTTCGCCCTGCGTTACCTGAAAGAGACCGCCGCGCGGCAGCCGAAGGATCGCAAGACCGCGCCGATCCTCACCGCGGGGCCCCAGGTCTTGGCGCAGCCGCGCCGGCCGGCGTCTCGCGTGATCCTGGTCTACGCGCTCGCCATCGGAACGGCGCACGCGATCAACCCCCTGATGGCGCTCTTCCTCGACGACCGTATGGGCGTCGACGACCAGAGCATCGGCTACGTGTTCATGTACATCGGGTCGATCTCGGTCTTCGCGAGGGTGCTCTTGTTGGGGCGCGCGGTCGACCGCTTCGGTGAGGTGCGCGTGTCGCGTATGGGCGCTTGTTCATTAGCGGCCTTCTTCCTGCTGATGCCGTTCGTCCACTCGCTCGGGTCGCTCGCCCTGGTGCTGGCGCTCCAGCCGATCGGGATGGCGTTGACGTTCCCGAGCCTCGCGGCGCTGCTGTCGCGGCTCGTCCCGCAGAGCGACCGCGGCATGTTCATGGGCATCCAGCAGTCGTTCGCCGGCCTCGTCCGCGTGCTCGCGCCGCTGCTCTACGGCAACGTCTTCGACTTGTTCAGCGTGAGCGCGCCGTTTTGGATCGCGGGCGGCGTCGTGCTGACGACCCTGTCGCTCAGCGCCGGCTTACGCCGTGCGCCCGCTGACGGCTAATCGCGGCCGCCTCGTCGCAGCTCGACGCGGGCGTGGCTGGTGCGCAGGCTGCCGTCGTATGTGACGTCGACCTCGACGATCAGGTCTTGACCGGTCCAGCTGCCCAAGCCGCGCAGCGACTCGACCGGTCCGGCCACGCCTTCGCACGTGATCGCCAAGCGACCGTCGGCGGTGACGACGCCGCGGACGCTCCCGAACGTCCGCGAGCGGTGGTCCTCGATCACGGCCTCGCCGTCGCGGATCTTCGCGGCTACGCGCTCGGTCGCGGGGAGGGTCCCGGGCAGGCTCGGGCCTAGCACGTCGCACGCGAGCTGCAGCGCGTCGCCCTCGTCGGTCACCGTGAGCGCGACGCGGCCGCGCTGGCCCGCGTCGTCGGTCCACGGGCCCCGCCAGGTGCCGGCGAAGACGCGGGCGTCGAATGGTCGCAGCTCGCCGCCGCACGCCGCCGCGAGCGCCGTGAACACGAGCAGGGCGTGACGATGGAGGAGCCTCACCGCCGCATGGTCGCCGCGCGGCCGCTCGGATTGCTAGCGCCAAGTCGCGGGATCGTCAGCGTCGGCTTGCCAACCTCGGCGTGCATGCGGTGCAATGTGGGGACTATGCAGGCGACCACTTCCGTCTTCGCGTCCGCGATCGCTGCCTTCGCGCTGGCCTCGGCAGCGCACGCTCAAACCGCGGCGCGCCCGACGCGGCCGCACGTCGTTGTGATCGTCAGCGACGACG
>JAYYEE010000261.1:0-3783 GCA_036160175.1 Planctomycetota bacterium | reverse complement strand
CTGACGGTGATCGAGGCCGGCGTCGTGCACCCGGTTAGCGGCCCCCCGATCGAGAACGGCGTCGTCGTGATCCGCGGCGAGCGCATCTTGGCCGTCGGTCAGCAAGGCGACCTACAGCTTCCCGAGAACACCCAGATCTTCCGCTTCCCGACCGGACACGTCTACCCAGGCTTGATCGACGCGTCGACCGACGCGTTCACCGACGCCGGACTGCGAGGAGACGGCGCCCTCAACGGCGGCAGCGAGCTTTCGGAGGCCTTGGTGTGGACCGGCGATCGCGATGACATGCTCATCCAGCACGGCGTCACGACCGCCTACGTCAACGTCCGGACCAGCGCGCAAGTGCGCGGCCAGGGCGCCGTGGTCCGCCCCCGCGCGGACGGCTTCGAGCTCTGGAAGGACAAAGAGCAAGCCGCGCTGCAGCTCCGGATGGCTACGGGCGCGGGCGCGCAACACCCACTGCAGCGACAGGCGCAGCTGGCGGCGGCGGACAAGCTGTTCAGCGGCTTGGAGGACTACCGCGACGCGCTCGAGAAGTTCGACAAGGACCTCGAGAAGTACAACGAGGAGTTCGAGAAATACCTCGAACATCACCGCAAGAAGAACGGCAAGGCCACCCCCGAAGCGGACAAGACCAAGAAGGCGGACGAAGCCAAGCCAACCGAAGGCGGCGAGAAGCCCGAGGGTGGCGAGGCGCCGGAGGGCCGCCGGCGCGGCCGTGGAGCTGGCGGAAGGCGCAGGCCACCGCAAGGCGGCGGCGGCGAAGGCGGCGAGCGAGCGGCGCTGGATGCAGCGGCGGTCGAGCAGGCCGTCGCGACGATGATGGCGCTGGTCGGCGAAGCCCGTGAACCCGCTGCGCAAGACCCACGCCGCGGCAGACGCCCCGGCGGCGGCGCCCCTGCAGCTGCCCCCCAAGGCAAGCCCGAGGCCGGGAAGCAAGCGGACGGCGACAAGAAGGCGGACGGCCCCAAGCGCCCCAAGTACCCGAAGAAGCCCAAGGCCGACCCGCAGAAGGACGCCCTCGCCAAGGTGATCGACGGCGTGATGCCCCTGCGCATCGAAGCTCAGCGGGTCGAAGAGCTCCGCGCTGCGCTGCGCCTCCAGCGCGAGAACGACGTCCCTTTGATCGTGCTCGAACACGCCTACGCGGCCGGCGAAGTCGCCGACGAGATCGCCGAGCAAGGCGCCACGGTCGTGCTCACGAACGTCATGCCGAGCGCGCTGGGCGCCCCGACGGACAAGCGGAACCCGTTCGCGAAGTATGACGTCACGGCGCTCCCGCGCCGCCTCGACGAGGCAGGCGTCCCGTTCGCGATCGCGAGCGGTCGCGCACGCCTCGCGGGCGCGCTGTCTATGATGGGCGCCGCCGCGGTCGGCTCGGGCTGCTCGCCCGAGGCCGCGCTCCGCGCGCTGACGCTCACCCCGGCCGAGATCCTCGGCGTAGCCGAGGACACGGGGTCACTGTCGCGCGACAAGTTCGCCGACGTGCTCGTCACGGAAGGGCCGCTGTTCGCGAGCGACTGCCGCGTGCTGTTGGTCCTCTCCAAGGGACGCACTGAGTTCGAGAGCAAGTGAGCGAGGGAACCAAGAAAACCAACATGCAACGCTTCATTCGCCCCATCGCCGGTGTCGCCGTGCTCACGGCGTTCGCCGCGCACGCCCGCGCGCAGGATCTCTTGATTAAGGCCAGCCGCGTCATGGTCGCGCCCGGCTTGACCCTCGAGGACAGCGCGCTGCTCGTCCGCGACGGCAAGATCGCTTACGTCGGCAATGACATCCCCGCCGAGGCTCGCGCTGGCGCGCGGACCGTCGACCTCACCGGCCACACGGTCTCGCCCGGCTTCGTGCTCGCCGCGACGACGCTGGGCGTCGACGCCGACCTCGCCGAGGGCGCGTTCGCGTTCACGCCGGACCTCCGGGTTGCGGAGGTCTTCGACGCGTGGAGCGACGCCCTCGAGCACCTCGCGCCGCACGGCGTCACCTCGTTCGGGATGACCCCTTCGCCGCGCAACGTCGCCGGCGGGATCGGGGTGATGGCGAAGCCCGGCGAGCACCACGGCCGCATCGCCGTCGAAGAGGCCTTCGTCGGCTTCTCGCTGACCAGCGCGGCGCGCAACCAAGAGCGCGAACCTACGTCGCTGATGGGCGCGCGCGCCATGCTCTCGCACGCGTTCGACGCCGCGCGCGTCGGCGTCGAGGTCGGGCCCGACCTCGCCATCTTGCGCCAAGTCATGTCCGGCGCCCGACGCGCGACGGTCTACGCCGACACGTTCGCCGAGCTAAACGCCGCGCTCGCCCTCGCTGCCGAATACAACTTCTCACCGGTCCTCGTCGGTGCGCGCGACGCGCGCAAGGTCATGAGCAAGCTCGCGGACCGCAGCGCCGGCGTCGTGCTCGGCACGCTGACGCCGACGGCGCGCGTCGCCGACCTTGAGCTGCCAGCTAAGCTCGCCGAAGCGGGCGTTCCGTTCTGCTTCGCCGGTCGCCCCGATCAACTCCGCGTGTCCGCCGCACTCGCGGTTCGCCACGGCCTCAGCCGCGACGCCGCGCACGCCGCGCTGACGCGCACGCCAGCGACCATGATGGGCCAAGAAGCCGCCGTCGGCGCGCTGCGCCAAGGCTGCAGCGCCGACTTCGTCGTCTTTAAGGGCGACCTCCTCGACCTCAGCGCGCGCCACGTCGCCACCTGGATCGACGGCGTGCGGGTCTGCGGCAGCGAACCCGAACAACCACGAGACCTCGCGGAGGACCGTCGATGATGCGCACACTGCTCGCCTGCACGTGGTCCCTAACGCTCGCCGCTGTCGCGGCCGCGCAGCAGGACGTCACCGCCTACACCAACGCCCAGATCCTCGCCGGCGGTCAGCCTGCGGCGGCCAGCGCTACGATGATCGTCGCAGGCGGCAAGGTCGTCGCGCTCGGCGCCGACGTCGCGGTGCCTGAAGGCGCCCGCGTCGTCGACTGTGCCGGCAAGACGATCACGCCCGGGCTGATCGACGCGTCGTTCGTGACCGCGGTGTCTGGCAATGACACCAACGAGCAGAGCGAAGAGGTCACCCCTGCGCTCCGCATCCTCCCCAGCCGCGACCGCGAAGCCCCGCTCGGGCGGCGCGCGCGCCGCGACGGCGTGACCGCGGCGCACGTCATGCCCGGCACGCAGAACGTCATCGGCGGCCTCGGCTGCGTCGTCAAGACGTCCGGCGACGACCCCGACGCGATGGTCATCAAGCAAGACGCCAGCATGCGCATCGTCATGGGGAGCGAACCCTCAGCGCGCAACCGCGCCCCCCGCGGCGGACGCGTCGAGTCGATGTACTATCGCCGACCGACCACGCGCATGGGCGTCATCTGGGCTGTCCGCCGCGCCTTCTTCGACGCGCAGGAGGCGATGCAGAAGACCCAAGGCGCTCCAGACCAAGGCCCGCCGGCGCCAGGTATCGAGGTCTTGACGCGCGTGCTGCAAGGGAAGCTAACCGCCGTCACGACGGCCCGCAGCGAGCAAGACCTCCGCACCGCGCTGCGCATCGCCGAGGAATTCGGCTACCAGACGGTCATCGACGAGGCGCAAGACGCATACATGGTCGCAGATGAGCGGGTCGCGCAGAAGGCGACCGTGATGCTTGGCGCGCCCAGCGCCACCGCGATCGGCGGCGGCGGTGGCCGCGACGGCGCTGCGCCGCGCAGCGGCACGGTGCGCGCCCTCGCGAACAAAGGCGTCAAGTTCGTCATCACGACGGGCACCAACACCCAGCGCCTGCCGCTGATCCGCGAGGCCATGTTCGC
>JAYYEE010000260.1:0-3776 GCA_036160175.1 Planctomycetota bacterium | reverse complement strand
GACCGCTCCGGCGCGTGCGGATGTTCTGTCGGTCGAGCAGCTCATCGAGGTTCGCCGTCCCAAGAGCGGCCATCGCGATGACCGTAGCCGTGTGACGCTGATACTCCTCGATCGCGACGTCGAACGTGTCCCACTGCGTGTGCCACGTGTGCTGGAAGTAGTCGCTGCGGCCCTTGAGCCCCCAACCGAGCCCTGGGACCTGCGCCGCGAGGAACGAGGCGTGGTCGCTGCCGCCGCGCCCGCCGCCGATGGACTCGGTGCCGCGGAGAGAGAACACCGGCCCCACCCAGTCGGCGTCTGGCGCCGTCCACAGGCGGTTGACCTGCGCGAAAATCGGCTCGAGTTGCTCCTTCATCTGGTTGGTCACCGTGAGTGACTGCGCCCAGTTCGTCCCGGTGTCGTGGTTAAAGCACGCAGAGACGTTGTTCATCATGGCCCGGTGGCGCTGCACGAAGCCCCGGCTGCCAAGCAAGCCCTGCTCCTCGCCGCCCCACAAGCAGAACTTGATCGAGCGCTTCGGCTTCGCCCCGATCGTGGTGAGGATGCGCGCGGCCTCCATGGTCGTGGCGCTCCCCGTCCCGTTGTCCGTGCAACCCTGAGCTTGGTGCCAGCTGTCAAGGTGCGACGAGACGACGACCCACTCGTCGGGCTTCTCCGTGCCGCGCAGTGTCGCGATCACGTTGTTGAGCTGGATGGGCCCAGGCTTGAACTCGTTCTGGATGTCGAACTGCGCGACCGGCTGCTTGCCCTCCTCAAACAAGGACCAGAGGCGGTCGAAGTCGTCGGAGCGCACCGCGATCTCGGGGAGCTTCGGCGCCTGCTCGACCGGCATCCGCGCGACCCGGGAGTCTCCGAAGACCCGCACCCGCGTCGGGTAGTTCTGGTTGGGGTCGCCTGCTCGATAGACCACGCCGAGGGCGCCGGCGGCCTCAACCGCAGCCCGGACTCGGCTGGTCGGCTTCCGGCGAGAGATCACCCACTTGCCCTTGGTCTCGACGACCGCGTCATCCGTCGAAGATCGCGGCGCCTCCACGAAGCCCGCCGTCTGCGGCCCCTTGGTGCCCGCGGTCCACGCCTCCGTCGCGACGTACATGTCGAGCTCGACCGGCTCGACGATGCGACCGACCCACGCGCCGCGCGACCAGATCGTCGTCCACTCTGCCCACTCTTCGAGCTGGACGTCGAGGCCCATCTTCTCGAAGTGCGCTTTGGCCCAAGCGCACGCCTTGGTGAAGTTCTCGGAACCCGTGAGCCGGTGGCCGATGTCCCCGGTCATCTCACGCAAGATCGCGTGGACGCGGCTGTTCTCGATCCCTTCCTTCGCGATGCGCTCCGCCACCTCGTCGCTGAGCGGCTCCGGCGCGCGCTGTGCGTGCGCCAGCGGCGCGATCAAGGCGAAGGCGATCCAGGGTGCGAAGAGCTTGTGCATGGTGACTCGGTTAGGGCACGCTAATGGAAGCACTTCGGGAGCCGCTACGCATCGGGCAAGGGTCCCGAATAAGTCCCGATCGCGGGCGCGCTGCTCAACCCCTGAGGCCGCCGGTCGCAACCTCGTGCAGCGCCTCGACGTCGAGCAGATCCCCGACGCCGAGGTCGCGCTGCGCGTGCCGTAATTCCCCGTCCGCGGCAAAGACCAGCGCGCCGCCCTGCTGCCACGGGTCCCCCTGGACCTTCGATTGACGATGGCCCGCTCGCAGCGCTCGCAGGCCGTTGCCCACGGCACGCAGCCGCAGCAACGAACCCAGGCCGCGACGCATGCCAGCCGCGCGGAACCCAGCGCCGCTCGCGTCGGTGAGCGCTGGCCAGCTCAGGCCATGCTCCGCGGAGAACCGCGCGGCCATCTCGACCGTCCCGGACCCCACGGTCACGAGCTGCACGCGCGCGGAACCGAGCCGTCCGTCGAGGTCGCGCAACTGCGCCACCCGCTCACGCGTGAACAGTCAACCGTAGTGACGGATGAAGACCGCGACCAGGCCGGCCTCCCCCATACACGCACGCAGCGTCGTCGGGCCGTCGCCGGCGTCTCGCAGCGGCGCGTCTAAGATCGCCGCGACCCTCATCGGAAGACGACCGGACCGAACACCGTCTCGGCGTTGTTGCCCCCGAGGCCCCAGCCTGTCAGCTCTGCCCACTTCGCCGGGATGGCCACCGCGACGCGTTGCCCGAGGGCCTCAGCGACCAGCTCGTGCGCCTCAAAATCCAACGAGACTTGGACCTGCACCGCGGCTGCGCCGTCCCAGTCAAGCTTGGCGCGACCCGCAGCCTGGCGCCAACGCGGCCCCTCGACCACGAGCTGCCCCGTTCCGAACTCAACCGTGACCCGCATCACCGGCCCGCGCGGCCCCGCGCCGGTGAGCAGCAACGAGCCGTTGCGCCGCAGCCGCCCGGAGCGGGGCGACATGGTCGTCGAGACCGTCAACGGCCCCTGCTTGCGCTCTTGCTTCATCAGGTAGCCGCCGGGGGCGTTGAACCATACGCGACACCCTTCGCCAGCTGGCACGCAGCGGGCGACGCCCGCCGTGACCGGGAACGCACCATCGCCGACTTGGCCGGTGTCGTCTTGATACTCGGCGCGAAGGTCGCGGAGCTTGCCTTCGAGGTAGGCGCGCGTCGTCTTGTAGCGCGGGTCGTCGGCGATGTTGATCATCTCGGCCCGGTCGAGCTTGAGGTCGAACATCTCCCAGGTGTCCCACTGGGGCTCGTAGTAGCGCACCAGCTTGAACCGCTCGGTGCGCACGCCGTACATCGCCGGCACCATGTGCACCGCCTGCGATTCGTAATAGTGGTAGTAGATCGCATCGCGCCATCCCTTTTCGCCGCCTTGGACCGCGGCGACGTCGTCAGGCACATCGCCCGGGGTGGCCGCCGAGCGGCCGCCGCCGAGGATCGGGACCATGCTCTTGCCGTGCATCTTCGACGGCGCAGGCACGCCCGCGAGATCGAGGAACGTCGGCGCGAAGTCGATGTTCTGGGTGAGCTCGCTGACCTCCTCGCCCGCCGCGAGGTGCTCAGGCCAACGCATCACCAGAGGCATGCGCAGGCTCTCTTCGTACATCCACCGTTTGTCGTACCAGCCGTGGTCGCCGAGGTAGAAGCCCTGATCGCTGCTATAGATGATTACGGTGTTCTTCTTCACTTCCGGGCGCTCATCGAGCCACGCGAGCAGCTCGCCCACGCTGCGGTCGACGCCGTTGACGCAGCGCAGGTAGTTCTTGATGTAGCGCTGGTAGGCCCACCGGACCCGCGCATCCCCTTGCGGATCCTCGCGCAGAAAGGCGTCGTTCTCGGATTGGAAGGCCGCGTCCCAGGCCTTGAGCTGGGCCGCGTTCATGCGCTTTCGCTGAGAAAGCCAAGCGCGATCCGTGCCCTTCAGCTGCGACTCGTCCGCCGGCGGGACGATCAAGTCGTAGTGCAGGAACATGTGCTTCGCGATCGACATCTCTTGGGCCTTCGCCATCGGGCCGCGCCCTTCATAGTCGTCGAACAACGACACCGGCTCCGGGATCGTCTCGCCCTGGAACAGCTCGAGGTCTTGGGCGGCAGGCATCCAGTTGCGGTGCGGAGCCTTGTGCTGACACATCAGCAAGAACGGCTTGTCGGGGTCGCGCTGGTCGAGCCACTCGAGAGAGAGCTGGGTCGTGAGGTCCGTAGCGTGCCCTTCGTATCGCACCCGCTTGCGGCCGCTATCCGAGCCTGGATCCGGGACGATGAAGTCGGGGTTGTAGTACTGGCCTTGGCCTGGCAGCACGACCCAGTGGTCGAAGCCTTGCGGGTCG
>JAYYEE010000259.1:0-2626 GCA_036160175.1 Planctomycetota bacterium | reverse complement strand
GGGCGCGGCGCGCGCGCCGCCCCCCCCCGACGCGGCGCGGGGTGGTGCACCCGCGCGCGCGGGTGCCGCCGAGCGCGACATGGACGAACGCCTTATGGCTGTCGGGCGCGTCCGACTGCAGGACCAGCAGCAGGTCGTCGTGCCCGCCAGTCCCGATCAGCGCGACCGCGTCGACCACGGCAGCGCCCTCCAGCGCGCGGAGCTCTGCCAGGGCGTGCGCGAGTTCGGCGGCGGTCAGCCCGCGCGCGGCGGAGCCATCAGGCGCGGGCATCGCGACGCGCTACTTCTTCAGCTCCTCAACTGGATCGTAGATCCAGTTGAGCGCGGCGTAGTCGTAATCAACGACGCCCTCCGGGAAGAACAGCTCCAGCTCGCGGGCGGCGGCCTCGGGCGAGTCGCTGCCGTGGACGAGGTTGAAGCTCCGGCTGACGCCGAAATCTCCGCGGATGGTGCCGGCCTCTGCGTCCGAGCCGAACGTCGCGCCCATGATCTTCCGGCAGACGGCGATCGCGCCGATGCCCTCGAGGGCGAGGGCGACGACCGGGGAGCTGGTCATGAAGTTGACGAGGCCTTCGTAAAACGGGCGCTCCTTGTGCTGCTCGTAGTGCTTGGCCGCGAGCTCGGGCGAGATCTGCATCAGCTTCATGCCGGCGATCTTGAGGCCCTTCTTCTCGAAGCGGCTGAGGACGTCGCCGACGAGGCCGCGTTGGACGGCGTCGGGCTTGAGCAGGATCAGAGTGCGTTCCATGGTCATTGGGTTCGTATTCGTGCGGTCGGTTTGTGCTTGAATGAGGGCGAAGATGATAGCGAGCCGAGACCAGCGACGACCAGATCTTTCGAGGCTGAGGGCCTGGGCGATCGCGGCGCCCGCCTGCTTGGGGCTGCTGGCCTGTGCGGCGGAGCGTGAGACGACCCTAATGCGCTCCCGTCGAGCGCGTGAGGCGGGGGCGCTGCGCGTCGAGCGGCTCCAGCAGCAGCGTGAACTCGAGCTGTGGCAGGGGACTCGCGATCAGGCCTTGCGAGAGGCCGACGAAGCTCGGAGCGAGGCGGTGCGCGCGAGCTCTCTGCTGCGCTCCGCGCGGTCGGAGCTGCGCCGCGAGCTTGACAGGCTTGAGGCGAAGGAGCGCGACCTCGCCGCCGCCAAAGCGCGCGGCGCGGCGATCGAAGCCCAGCTGCAGCCGCTGCGGGAGCTAGAGCAGCAGCTGCTAGAGAAGGACAAGCAGATCCGAGCAGCCGAGGCCTTGGTGAAGCAACTCGCCGGCGAGGTGGCTAAGGCCGCGGAGACGGCGGCCCAGAAGGAGGCCCAGCTCCAGCCGCGGCTCGCAGCCCTGCAGGAGAAGCTCACGAAGCTCAAGGAGGCTGGGGTCTCGATCGAGCAGGCTGAGGCGCTCGTCGCCGCAGCGGCGAAGCTCCTTGCGCCGTCGCCCGCCAAGAAGAACGACTAAGGAGCCGCCGATGATCCACCTCTTGCTGCTGTTGTCCGGTTTGGCGCAACAAGCGCCCAGCGCGCCGGACTTCGAGATCACGTCGGTCCCGGGCGGCCGCTACGAGGTCTTCCAGCGCGACTTTTCCCAGCACATCGACGTCTTCGGCGTGAAGGTGTTCGGGATGCGCGGCGTGCCGCGGGAGAAGCTGCGCCACATCGCCGTGGTCCTCGCTGAGTACCTCGACAATGACGAGGACGGCGCCGTCGACAACCAGCGGGTCGTCAACGAGATGGTCACGCGCGGCGCCTTCATGGCCGTCGCTGCGAGCGAACGCGCGATGGCCCGCTTGCGTTGGAACGACATCGTCGACGCGGGCTTCGAGGATGGTCAAGGGCAGTTCGTCGAGGAGACAGCGCCTGGCGGCGGGCGCTTCGACGCAACCCTGGAAGAGGTGCTGCACCTGATCACCCACGTCGGCTATGCGAACGCGTATCCGCAGGTCTTCGGCGAGCACGCGGGCAGCGAGCTCGGCAGGTGCCTGGACCGCGCGCGCGGCGGCCGGTTCCGACGCGTCCCGAGCACCTATCCCCGGAGCGCGTGGTTCACGTACGACGACGCGACCTGCGACTATGGCTGTCAGTGCACGGAGTATCTCTATTGGGCGGTGACGTCTGTGCTCGGTGCTCAGGAGGCGCCGGCGCGGCGGCGTGAGATCGAGCACGAGTGGCGTCTCTACAGCGCCGAACTGGTCGCGGGACGGGATCCGGCGATCTACGCGCTCATCACCGACCCGGAGTATCTCCTGCCGCGTCGCTTGCCGGACGGGCGTTATCGGGGTGGTTCGCTAGGGGCAGCCCAGGAGCTCGCTGCGGTGTCTGGTCCAAAGAGTGGCGAACCTGATCTGTGCGCTGGGTCGGACGGCGTCGCCTACCTGAGCTGGGTCGAGCCTGTCGCTGGCGGCCACGCGCTGAAGTTCGCCGCCTTGGCGGG
Organism: Planctomycetota bacterium; assembly: GCA_036160175.1. Lineage (GTDB taxonomy): Bacteria > Planctomycetota > UBA1135 > UBA1135 > UBA2386. The sequence goes on along the minus strand of JAYYEE010000259.1, from coordinate 209 downwards.
CGACCGCTGGTCAGCGCCGCGCGAGATCGCGCGCGGTGCGCGCTGGTTCGTGAATTGGGCGGACTACCCGTCGATGACGGTGCTCCCCGACGGCGCCATGGTCGCGCACTGGCGCCAGATGAGCGGGGAGGGCACCTACGACTACGACGTCATGCTCGCGCGCTCCGAAGACGGCGGGGCGACCTGGGGTGCGCCGCAGCGGCCGCACC
>JAYYEE010000258.1:0-6941 GCA_036160175.1 Planctomycetota bacterium | reverse complement strand
AGCTGCTGGGCATCATCTACCGAGAGCGCGCGGTTGCCGTCGAGGCGCAGCCGCAGGCCCTGAGCGCGCAGCCGCGATACGGCCTGCAGCTCATCCGGCAGTGGCGCGCGTCCGACCTTGAGCTTGACGCAGGCGCAGGGGGCGTCGGCGTCGTCGATGTCGGTCACTAACCCCGCGGTCCGGACCTTGGCGTCGAGGACCCTAGCGACGCCGGGGCGGGTGGTGAACGTCGCCCAAGTGACGCTCGCTGTAGGGGCTGCCTCGCGCGTGACGAAGGCGTCGACGTCGTCGAGCGTGTCCAGCGAGAAGTTCGGCAGCGGGCAGGCGTCGCCGACGCCGCCTTCGCTGCGCAGCAACCAACCCCGACGTTCATGCACGACGCGGTCGCCTAGTCGCAGCGGCCTCGCGAGCGGCAGCTGGTAGCTAGAGGCTGCTAGCTTCACAGCAGCCAGCCTCCGCAGAACAGGGCGGCGAAGGCGAGTAAGAACTTGCCGGTGGCGCCGAGCAGGGGGTTGAGGCTCGCGCCCTCGCGCGCGGCGACGGCGCGGGTCAGCAAGAGGGCGAAGGGGGCGAGCACGAGCAGCAGCAAGAGCCAAGGCCGATCGCCGACGTAGAGCATCGGCGTGAAGATCGCGGCTGCGAGGCAGACGCCATACTCGACCCGCGCGAAGGGCTTGCCGAAGCGCACCGCGAGCGTGCGCTTGCCGACGGGGGCGTCGGTGTCTGCGTCGCGGAGGTTGTTGACGGCGAGGATCGCGGTCGACACCAGCCCGAAGGCGCCGCCGACGACGAGGTCTTCGGTGCGCAGCTCCAACGTCTGCACGTAGGCCGTGCCGCCGACGGCGACTGGGCCGAAGAAGACCCACACGAACAGGTCGCCCAGGCCGTTGTAGCCCAGCGGGAACGGGCCGCCCGTGTAGAGCACGCCGCTCGCCACCGACGCAACGCCGATTGCGACGATCGGCCAGCCACCGCGGTAGATCAGGTAGGCGCCGACCGCGGCGGCGGCGGCGAAGGCGAGTATGAAGGCCGCCTTCAGGGCTGCTGGCCGCACGAGCCCGGCTTGCGTCGCGCGTCGGGGCCCGACGCGCGCGTCGGTGTCGGCGCCCTTCACGAAGTCAAAGTAGTCGTTGGCGTAGTTCGTGCCGACCTGGATCAACAGCGCGCCGAGCAGCGCCGCGATCGCCGCGGGCCAGTGCGCGGCGCCCCGCCCGACGGCGAGCGCGGTCCCGACCGCGACCGGGGCGGCCGCCGCGGGCAGCGTGCGTGGGCGCGTGGCCTCGAGCCAGACCGACAGGCTCATGCTTGCGCTCCCCAGAACGAGGTCAGCGCGTCCGCGAACGCGTCCGGGGCCTCGAGGTGGACGTTGTGGCCCGCGCCCGCGACGACGCGCAGCTGGATGTTTCGGTCAGGCGGCGCGGCGTCACGAAGGGCCGCCGCGATGCCCGCATACTTGGCGTCCAAGCTGCCCACAGCGAGCATCGTAGGCAGGTCGCTGCGGAGCAGCGCGTCGGTGAGCGGCGGCTGGTTGCCGACCGACAGCGCGGCGATCGTAGCGCCGAGCGCGGCGGGCGCGCGCGCGGCCCGCTCCGTCCGCTCAGCGACGACGCGCTCGAAGTCCCCGTGGGCGCGAAAGCTCGCGAACAGCTCGCTGGCGTAGAAGTCGCGGAGGAACGCGCGCGGTGACTGTGCGAGCTGCTCGCCCTGCGCCGTGTCTTGGCGGCGCCGCTCTACGCGCGCGGCATCGCTGAGTCCGGGGTGCGCGGACTCGAGCACGAGCGAGCGCACGCGTCCAGCGGGCGCCCGCATCGCCGCAGCGAGCGCGAGCCGGCCGCCGAGCGAGTAGCCGACGAGGTCGCAGCGGTCTGGGAGCGATCGCACCAGCTCGTCGACCGTGTCCTCGAAGGACGACGCGGCCTCGGCGAACCGGTCCCCGTGCGCTGGCAAGTCGGGCGTATGGGCGTCACGGTCGAGGCGGTCGACGACGGCGCGCCAGTCTTCGCCGCAGCCAAAGCTGCCGTGGAGCAGCACGACAGGGACCTTCACCGCAGCGCGTCCTGGTATCTACGGTCGAGCTCGACGTGCAGCGCGTGGTTCGCGTCGCGGTCCGTTCGGACCTCAAGCAACTCGGGCTTGTTCGGGGGCGTCCGCAGCGTGGACGCCAACTCGTCGAAGGACGTGACCTGACGCGCGGCGACGCCGAAGCCGCCGCCGATCGCGACTGTGTCTTGGTCGTGCGGGGCGGTGAACCACGGCTCGAACAGCTTGTCGTGAGACGCGATGGGGAGGAAGTGGAAGATGCCACCGCCGCTGTTGTTGACGCAGACGACGCGGACCGCGGCGCCGTCGCGCGCGAGCTGGCCGAGGCTCGAGGCGTCGTGCAAGAGCGCGAGGTCGCCGAGCAGCGCCGTGACCGGTCGCCCGGTCGCGACGTGGGCGCCGAGCGCGGTCGCAACGTTCCCGTCGATCCCGGAGACCCCGCGATTCGCGAGGACCGGGGCGGCCAGGCGCCGCGCGAAGCGGTCGACGTCTCGGATCGGCATCGAGCTGCCGACGAACAGCAGGTCGTCTGGCCCGAGCGCGTCGGCGACGAGCTGGGCGACGGCGGGCTCGTTTAGTTCGGCAGGCGGATCGGGGAAGGCAGCCGCGAACGGCGCGAAGTCGAGCGCGCTGGCCGTAGCGCTCGCTGGATCTGGCAGCGGGCCGCGGAAGTCAACCCTGTAGGCGCGGGGGCTGACGCCGTCGGAGGCGCGCACTGCGTCCCCCGTGCGCCACTGCGTTACGTCCGCCGATCGGAGCCAGTCGCCCACGGCAGGCTCGGTGAGGCGTCCGCCGATCCACAAGACTCGGTCTGGCTGTAGCCGCTGGCGCGCCTCGGCCGCGCGGAGCAGAGCCGGACAGAAGCGGCCAGGCCGCGCGCGGTCGAGCCCGCTGGTTACGTCCACGAGTGACGGCCACGGCAGCGCGTCGATGAGCGTCGCGACGCCGCTGCGGGCGTGGTGGGGCAGGGCGCCGACCACGACCAAGCCGCGCTCTGCCCCCGTCCACGGCGCGGCAGGGATCGGAGCATCGGCGCGTTCGGCGACGGAGATGACCTCGGCTTGGCCGCACGCGTCGGTCGGCGCCAGCGGCTTGTCGAAGCGGAGGTTCAGGTGCACCGGCCCGGGGCTGGGGCCGCGCAGCGCGCCGAGCGCGTGCGTCAGCTGCTCCCGCCAGCTCGGCGGTAGCCCCTTGGCGCACAGGTCCACCGACGCCCGCGCCGCGCCTGCGAGCAGGGGCGGCTGCGGGACCGTTTGGTTGGCCCGCACGTCGACCTCTTGTTGTGGGCGGTCTGCCGTCATCGCGACGATCGGCAACTCGTCGCGCTCGGCTTCGGCGAGGCCGGGCAAGAGGTTGGCGACGGCGGTGCCAGAGGTCGTGACGACGGCTGCGATCACGCCCGCGCGCGCGGCGCCGACCGCCGCATAGGCCGCGGCGCGCTCGTCGAGGACGAGGTGCATGCGGAGGCCGGCAGCCTGCAGCGCGGCGATCAGCGGCGTCGACCGCGAGCCCGGCGAGACAAAGGCCAGCTCGACGTCGTACGCGATGATCGCACCGACGACGGTTGCGGCGAGCTGGTCGTTGGCGCGCCCGCTCATGAGGTCGCCTCGTTGGCTTGTGGTACGAACGACGCGAACAGGGCCTCGGCCTTCAGGTCGAGTTCACGCAGCTCGTCTTCGGGGACGGAGCCGAGCACGATGCCCGCGCCGAGGTAGGCGGCGCAAGCGTCACGCGTGTAGCGCGCGCCGCGCAGCGCCACGTAGATCGACTCGCCGTCTCGCTGACACCACCCGACCGCGCCGGCGTAGAGGCCGCGGTCCTTTTGCTCGAGGCGCGCGATGGCCGCCTCGGCTTCTGCGTAGGGGGTGCCGCAGACCGCGGGGGTAGGGTGAAGCCTCGACAGCAGCGGTGCGGCATCGCGGAGCTGCGCGCGGATCGGGGTGCGCAGGTGGTGGAGCCGCGCCATCCGGTGGAGCTCGGGGGACGTGGCGACGTGGACCTCGTCCGCGACCGGCGCCAGCGCGTCGAGGATCGCGTCTCGGATGTACGCGTGCTCTCGCTGGGACTTGTCGTCCGTCAACAGCGCCGCGCTATCGCGGTCGCTCGGTCCGGCCGTGGCTGCGAGCGCCTCAGTCTCGATAGCGGCTGCGCGCCGGCGGTAGAGGGTCTCTGGGGTGACTCCGAAGAAGCCCTCGTGCTCGTCGAGCGCGAGCCAGTAGACCGTTCCGCCCGGCTCGTTCGCCGCCATCTTCTCTAAGGTCGCCGCGGCGTCGACGCCGCCAGGGTTCAGCACGCACCGTGAGAGCACGATCTTCTCGAGCTTGCTGCGGTGCATCTCGTCGAGCGCTGCGCGCACGCGCGCGAGGTAGACGTCCGGTGATTCTCCGCTCAGCGTCGTCGACGCGGGTCGGTCAACCGTGACGCGCTCCGGCTCGACGCCGGTGCGATCCACGCCGTCGCGCCGGGTCCACCAGGTGTGCGGGCGGATCCACCAGCTCGCGCCGAAGGCGCGCCACGTCGGTCCAGGCTCGCGCTCCGCGGCGAACCGGACGCCGCCGACCCATCCAGGTCCATCTGGCGGCTCGGCCGCTGCGCGCGCCATCAGCGATTGCTCAAGCGCGGCCGTCGGCGCCGGGTCTTCGACGCAGTGGATCGCCGAGGCGCCAAACCCAGCGGACCACTCGTCGCGGTCGCGGTCCCAGATCAGCACCTTCGGGTACTCGTCGTGCTCGGCGAGCCAGCTGAGCGGGCTCGTCTGGTCGCGCTGCGGTAGGGGCTCGGGTCGGCGTTCCACGACGGTCATTAGTATGGCGCAGGCGGGCGCTTACCAGAGAGGAATCGCAGGGACATTGGCGCCTGGGGCGCGGACGGGCCCTGATCTTCGTGAGCCCGCTCGATGGCGTCTTGCGTCAACGATGTGTGGTCGACGTCCCGCTCTATTCGGCGCCACACGACACAAACGCCATCACCGCGAATTGCGTCGCGGCGTGGCTGATGTAGTGCTTGCCGTCTCTTCGCGGTGAGCGGACAAACCATCGGCCGCTCTCGCGTTGCTGTCCGCGGAGCCAAAGGAGGCCGCGCTGTATCGCTGCATCGGTAGCCGTGACGCCGCCCTGTCGGAGCGCGAACACCGCGAACCCGGTCGCGTAGGCGTCGCTCGGTAGCTGTGACGCCTCGTCGTCAGGTCGCCGCCATTGGTCATCGCCCAGGTCGGAGAGCCGCCACCCGCCGTCGTCGCGTTGGTGCTCGCGGAGCTCGCGGATCCAGCGGTCGCGTTGCTCTGGTGTGACGACGTCCTCTAGGTTTGCTGCCACCCACAGCATCATGCCCTTGTGGTGCAGGTTGGCGGGTGGATGCGCGCCTAGGTAGCTCCGAAGCTTCTGTTCGGCAGCCCGCGTCGTCTTGCGGCGACGGTAGCTGGATGGAGTCTTCCCGAGGGCGACGGCGGATAGGGTCGCCCCAAAGTGGTCGTCCACTTCGTAGGGAGGCCAACGGCACTTGAGCCACTCGCTCCAGGCGCCCTCTTCACTCTGCATCTTCCAGATGTAGTCGAGACCCTCGCGGGTCGCAGCGCTCAGGCGTCGGTTGATCGCCATGTCGCTGATCGCGAGGAAGCTGGCCGTCGCGACGAGCCCTTCGACCGCGCCGCGCCGCCCTCTCCGCGATTTGCCGCCTGAGACGTAGTCTTTGAGGTAAGAGCTCGCGAACTTCCGAGTCTCGCGGAAAGCAGCAGCGCGGCGGAAGTCTGCCGTGGTGGAGCGCGCGATCAAGTAGAGGCCGTTGGTGTGGCAGGTGACGCACCCACGCTTCGCGCTCCACGAGATCGCGGCGTCGTCCATGAAGGCCACGGCCTTGTCGAGCGAGAACGCCGCGGCGAAGGGCTCTTCGCTGCTGTTGGCCGCGATCCTCGTCTCGCTCTGCGCGCCGAGCGCTACAGCTAGTAGCAGCGCGACGATTGCTAGCGCCTCGCATTTCATTGCGTCTAGATGGTAACGCACTGCGGTCGGAACGTTGGTTGTCTGGCGCGCTAGCGCGGTCAGCGCGCCTCTGCACGCACTCTCGCGAGCGTCTCGCGTACGTTCAGCTCGAGCTTGTCGAGGCGACTCATCTGTCGCTGCGCTTGGTAGTGGGCTTGTCGCAGCTCAGCTTGCAGGATGTTGTGCTCTGCGATCGCTGCACCTAGCTCCTCAAGCGTGAACCCGTGCCCAGCCGCGATGCCTGCGTCTGAAAAAGCGCGCCGGAGGTGTACGAGGTCTGGTCGGAGTTGACCGTGCTCGCCTTCGACTTTGCGGTCCCAGTCGCTGTAGTAATCATGTAGTTGCCGGACGAGCAGCCGGTTCTGCATGACGCGGAAGTTGCCGGACCCTTGGAGCTCTTGGATCGCCGCCTGCGCGCCGTCGATGACGTGGATCTCGAGCACCGTTTCGACCTCTTGACCAGATTCGAAGAACGTTTGCGCGCGGGCCTTCGTTAACGCTGCCGGGGCGGGTTTGAACCGGCAGCCGCCGACTTCCATCAGCTGTTCGGCGGCTATGAGCCTCGCCTGCGCCGTCTTGCGTGTGCTGACGACCTCCTGCAGATCCATTTGGAGGTCCTCTTCAAGCTCTTCGAGGTATTGCTGCTCTAGCGCGCGATCTTTGGACTGCTGCCGGATGTTCTCTAGCCAGATCGCTACGAGCACGCTGATGACGACGATGAAGAACTCAGCTAGCAGCAGCAGGCCAGTCCGCTGCTGACTCTTAGAAATCATGAACATCTAGGTTTGGAGATCCCGCTTGCTACGAGTGATCCGCTTAGAGCGCATGGGGCAACTCGTCGATCATCAATGAAGCGGCGAGCGCGGCGTAATCGCGCCCGCGCGACCGGTGTTTGCAATCCGGATGCTTCAGTAGGAGGTCCCC
>JAYYEE010000257.1:0-9471 GCA_036160175.1 Planctomycetota bacterium | reverse complement strand
GACCGGTCCGCGCAGCCTCGTGACCGCGCGCGCATGCTGGTCTACGACCGGTCCGCGCAGGCTCGATCCCACCGAGTCGTCGCCGAGCTCCCGGACCTGCTGTCCCCAGGGGATCTCTTGATCCTGAACGACACGCGCGTGCGTCCGTGGCGGCTGCGCGGGCGGCGCGCGTCCGGCGGCGGCGTCGAGTGCTTGCTCTTGCGCCTGGAGGGGGAGCTCGCGGAGGCGTTCGTGAAGCCGTCGAAGAAGCTGCAAGTCGGTGATCGGCTGGCGATGGAGGGCGGGCAGGTCGACGTCGAGCTCCTCGGCGCGCTGGGCGGCGGGCGTTGGCGGCTGCGGGTCCACGCGGGTCGCGCAGACGTGACGGAGGCGCTCGAGCGGTGCGGGCGCGCGCCGCTGCCGCCCTACGTAGTCCGACCAGATGAGGAGGATGTCGCGGGAGATCGGGAGCGTTACCAGACGGTCTTCGCGGACAAGCCAGGTGCGGTCGCCGCGCCGACGGCTGGCCTGCACTTCACTCCGGAGCTGCTGGCTCGGCTCGACGCTCGCGGCGGCGAGCGGGCGTTCGTCACGCTGCACGTCGGCGAGGGGACGTTCGCGCCGATGCGCACGGACGTGGTCGAAGAGCACCAGATGCACGCGGAAACGTATGAACTCTCCGAGTCGACGGCCGAGGCGGTCCGGCGCGCGAAGGCGCGCGGCGGGCGGGTGATCGCGGTCGGGACGACGAGCTGCAGGACGCTGGAGACCTGCGCAGAGCCAGGCGGAACCGTGCGGCCGCAGCGCGGCGAGTCGGATCTGTTCTTGCGTCCCGGCAGCCGCTTTCGCTGTGTCGACGCGCTGCTGACGAATTTCCACCTGCCGGAGTCGACGCTGATCATGTTGGTCGCGGCCTTCGCCGGTCACGCCGAGACGATGTCGCTCTACGAGGAGGCGGTCGCCGAGCGATACCGCTTCTACTCGTTCGGAGACGCGATGCTGCTGCTGTGACTCAGCGGCACGCGCGCCGGAGGTCGCGCGCTGCAGCGCCCGGATCGTTGTGCTGCAGGATGTAGCTGCTGACCGCGACGCGGCGCACGCCGAGCGCGGCGAGGCGGGGGGCGTTCATCGGCGTGACGCCGCCGATCGCGAACATCGGCAGCTGCAGCTCGTCGCACAGTTCGGCCGCTGCGATGATCGCGTCGTCGCCCAGACCGTCCTTGTAGCCCTTCGTCTGGGTCGGATGGCAAGGGCCGAAGCCCACGTAGTCGGCGCGGGCGGCCGCCGCGGCGCGGATCTGATCCAGGTCGTGCGTGCTGACCCCGAGCAGTTTGCCGAACATCAGCTTGCGCGCGGCGTCGGCGGGCATGTCCTCTTGCCCGACGTGGGCGCCCGCGGCCTCGCTCCGCAGAGACAGCATGACGTCGTCGTTCACGATCAGCGGAACGCGCCGGCGCGCGCAGACCTCGCGCGCTCGATCGAAGGACTCGGTCGGCGCCCGCTTGCTGCGCCACTGCACGAGGTCTACGCCCGCGTCGAGCGCGGCCTCCAGCGTTCTCTGCGGATTGTGGCGGCAGAGCTCGGGCGTGAATAAGAGGTAGAGGCGTCGTTCGGATGCCATCATGAGGCGCTCCAAGCTGGCTACAGATCCGCGCCGAGCGTAATCTACGGTCCGTGTTCGTCGACGCGGTTTGGGCGCACCTCTTGGTGTTCGCGGTGGGGCAGCTGTTCGCTTGGCGCTATGCCCAGACCGGGCGGTTCTGGCTCGGCGCCGGCGTCACCATCGTCCTTTGGGCTGCGGCGGACTGGTGGCTGGTGTCGCGATACCTTCTCGCCGTCGAAGCGTCGCGCCAAGCGCCGCCCCTGTTGCTCCTCCAGGTGGCTGCTGTGACGACGTCTTGCGCCTATCTCTGGGCCCTCATGCGCCGGTGGCGCGGCGCGCGTGGCCGCGGCGATGGGCACCGTAGCGCCGTCGCCGCGCTGCTCCGCGGAGATCGGGAGGATGCCGTAAAAGGATATCGCAAACTCGTTTGGAGCGACTGTTGGGACGCCATCGCGTGGCTGGGGCTCGGCGACGCGCTCCGTCGAGGTGGCGCGACCGGCAAGGCGCGGAGGTGCTACCGTCGCGCGGGCGCCGTGGACGTCGCCCAGCGTCATCAGGACCTCGTTGCGCACCGGCTCGCGCTGCTCTCGCGGCAATGCGGGGGGCAACATCCGGTGACGTCGAACATTCTTGACCCTCAACCGATCGAAATATCGGGCGACCGTAAGTCAATGCACAGCAAGCGTTCCGCGGGCTGACGGCGCGGATTGGCGGCCATGCCTGTGGGCGTTCTTCGATTCGATCCGTAGATCGAGACAGCCGTGACACATTCGCCTCCCGGCTGGTAATCTATTGAGGCCCCGAGCTCTGATCATGCGCACCCTGTTCTTGTTGGCTCTCTCCCTCCCCTTGGCCGCGCACGGTGGTCCAGGTGGTGGTGGTCCAGGCGGCGGCGGCCCTGGTGGCGGCGGCCCTGGTGGCGGCGGCCCTGGTGGCGGCGGCCCTGGTGGCGGCGGCCCCGGTCTTCCTCCGGCGCTTGCGCCGGTCCCGGTCCCCGCGCAGAACCCGATCACGCCGGCTAAGACGATCCTCGGCAAGCTGCTCTTCTGGGAAGAGCAAGTCTCCTCGAACAACCGCGTCGCATGCGGCACGTGCCACCGCTTCGACTCGGGCGGCGGTGACCTGCGCCGGAACACCAACCCAGGCCCTGACGGCGTCGCCGGCACGGCAGACGACATCTTCGCGTCACCAACCCTGCGCCGCAGCGACAGCAACAACCGCTTCATTCCTGACCCGGTCTTCGGCTTCAACAACCAGGTCACCAGCCGGCAGTCACAGGGCTTCCTGACGGCCGCGTGGTTCACCGAGCTGTTCTGGGATGGTCGCGCGTCTACGACCTTCCGCGACCCGGACACCAACAGCGTGATCATCCCGGCAGGCGGCGCGCTAGAGAGCCAGGCCGTCGGCCCTGTCACCTCGCAGGTCGAGATGGCGCACGACGTGCGCCTCTGGAGCCAAGTCACCGACAAGCTGCAGAGCGCGCAGCCCATGGCGCTGGCGAGCAACCTGCCGTCCGACATGGCGCAGGCGATCGCCGGCGGCGTGACCTACCCGGACCTGTTCCAAGCTGCGTTCGGCACGCCCGACATCACCGCGGCGCGCATCGGGCTCGCGCTCGCGACCTACCAGCGCACGGTGGTCCCGAACCAGTCCCCCTACGACCAGTTCGCGGCCGGCAACCCCGGCGCCATGACGCCGCAGCAGCACAACGGCCTGCAGGTCTTCACGGGTCCTGGCCGCTGCGTGATCTGTCACAGCGGCGGGCTGTTCGCAGACGACCAGTTCCACAACGAAGGGCTCCGGCCGATCGCGGAGGACAACGGTCGGCAAGCGGTCACGGGCAACCCTGCGGACGCTGGTCGCTTCAAGACCCCTTCGCTGCGCAACGTGGGGCTGCGGAACAGCTTCATGCACAACGGCCAGTTCACGACGTTGGCCGAGGTCGTGCAGTTCTACGTCCAGGGTGGCGGCCCGTTCCCACAGAACCGGTCGAACCTGCTGATCCCGCTTAACCTGAGCCCTCAACAGCAAAACGACCTCGTCGCCTTTATGGATGGCGCGCTGACCGACCCGCGCGTCGCGCAGGGGCTGCCGCCGTTCGACCGGCCGACGCTCTACAGCGAGACGTCGCCGAGCTCGGGCCAGCAGGCAGGCGCCGCCACGATGGGCAGCGGCAGCCAGTTCCCGTTGGTCCTCGCTGGCGTGCCGGCGAACCTCGGAAACCCTGAGTGGAAGCTAGGCGTCTACAACGCGCTCGGCGGCGCGCCGGTCACGCTCGTGTTGAGCACGAACTTCGGCTTCTCCCAGATCAACGGCATCTACGTCAACGTCGACCTGAACGCAGCGCCGCTCTTCATGAACGGCGTGCTGAGCGGGACGCCCGGCGCGGCCGGCGAAGGCTACGGGACGATCAACATGGCCGTGCCCAATGAGCCCTTGCTCGCAGGTATCGACCTGTTCGCCCAGTGGTTCATCTGGGACGCTGGCGCGCCCAACGGCGCTGCGGCGACGCGCGCTGGCCGGATCCTCTTGTTCTGAGCGGACCGCCGCGCGCGGCGATTACCCGAGCTCGAAGGCGCTCCGATAGCAGCCTTCTGCTTGCAGGTGATCCACCAGCGTGCAGAGGCCGGCGTCCGCGGCGATCGTCGCGCTGTCGGCGATCACCGTCAGGTGCCGCCGCGCGCGCGTCAGCGCGACGTTGAGGCGGCGCAGGTCCGAGAGGAAGCCGACCTCGCCGCGGTCGTTGCTGCGCACCAGCGACAGGACGACTGCCTCCTTCTCTCGGCCCTGGAGCCCGTCCACGGTGCCGATCTCGAGGTCCGGCTGTGGTAGGCGTTCGCGGAGCGCCTGGGCCTGCGCGTTGTACGGCGTGATCACCGCGATGTCGGCGGCGGCGACGCCTGCGTCCGTCAGCTCCGTGACGACCCGAGCGACGAGCTCGGCCTCGCCAGGGTTGTGCTTGGAGGCTTCGTCTCGCTCGGAGGTCTCCTCGTGGCCGCAACCAGCGGTGTCGAGGAAGCACAGCGGCTCTTCGGTCCAGGCGTTGCTCGCGATGTCCGGCAGGTCGACGAGTCGATGGCGCGCGACCGCGGGCGCTGCTTCGAGGCGGCCGTCGTAAAACGTCGCCGAAGACCAGCCCATGACCCGCGCGTGCATGCGGTATTGCACGGTCAGCATGCGGCCTGCGTCGGCGGTCGTCGGTTGCTCGGCGAGCCGCTCGAAGAGCGTGCGCGCGAGGCCGGCAGCGGCCGCCTCGGTCGACAGCACCGTCGGCGGCAGCTGGTGGTGGTCGCCGGCCAAGACGACGCGCTCGGCCTGCTGCATCGGGATCCAGCAGGCCGCCTCGAGCGCCTGCGCGGCCTCGTCGATGACCACGCGGTCAAACGCGCGCTCGCCGACTGCTGCCTGCGCCGCTCCTGTCGCGGTCGCGAGCACGACGTCGGCGCCGTCGACCACGCCCCGGGTGATCGCCCGCTCGAGTTGGCGGCGCTCCCTGCGCAGCTCACGCAGCGCCGCGCGCGCGCCAGCGCGTTCTTGTCGGCCCTTGGCCTTCTGCAGATCCCTCAGAGCCCTGTCCAGGTCGCGACGGTTGTCACGCAAGAGCTTTTGGTCCGAGGAGGCGGCGACCTGGGCCGCGAGGGAGAGGTCGCGCGCGCCGGCCTGCATGCGCGCGGGGTGGCCGAGACGGACGACGCGCAGTCCGGTCGCGGCCAGCCGCTCCGTGAGGTTGTCGACGGCGACGTTCGACGGCGCGCAGGCGAGCAGGCGTTCGCCGGCCGCGACGGCCTGACGGCACAGCTCGACCAGGGCCGTGGTCTTGCCGGTCCCGGGCGGGCCGTGGATGCGCGCGACCCCAGGCGCCGCGAACGCGAACGTGACCGCGTCGCGCTGGGAGGCGTCGAGGCCGTCATCGAACCACGCCGCGATCGCCGCAGGCGGCGCCGGCTCTGGGTCGCGTTCGCCGAACATCATGTCTAAGAAGCGCTCGCGCTCTTGGCTTGCGTCGTCCTCCAGCGCGCGCATCGCGTCGTCGAGCCGTCGGTACGTGACTTCCGTCGCCACGCGGTCTAGTCGGAGGAGCGGCGGCAGCTCTGCCTCGTCGTCGTCGATAGCGACGACGACCTCGGCGGCCCGCGCGCGCACGACGACGGCGGTGACGCGCGCGGTGTCGTCCCGGTGCGCCCGGGCCGCGACGACGTCGCCGGGTCCGAACCGGTGCGGCGGGAGGTCGCCGCCGCGTGACGGACGCAGCACGGCGTGCAGGCGGCCGCCGAAGCCGGGCTCGAGGTCCGCGACCTGGAGCCGCAGCAGCGCCGCGCCGCGCGCGACCAGCTCGTCGTCCGTGCACCCAGCGAGCACACGCTCACTCTCGGCCACCTCGGCGTCACGCTCGAGCTTGAGGAGGCTCCGGTGGCGCGCAGCGAACTCGCGGCGGTCAGGCATCGAGGCTACTTCGGCATGACGATCTGGACCGGCTCGTCGCTGGCCTCGACGCGGAAGCTGTCCGAGCGTCGCCGGTCGTCGAGCACGAAGCGGGCGTTGTAGGTGCGGTTCGGCAGGTCGAGGAACGGGGCGAAGAACTCGCCGCTGGCGTCCGTGCGCGCGGAGTCCAACCACGTCCAATTCAGATCCGACGCGATCGCCGCGAGCGGCTCTCCCCAGCCCCCGCTTGAGCTGCTGCTGTGCACGTCGAGCCGGGCGCCAGCGATCGGCGCGCCGTCCCCGGACACGAACCGGCCGCGCATCGCGGCCATCGGCTTGAGCTGCAGCTCGTGCCGCTGGTCCTCGCGCAGCGTGACCGCCAGCTGCACCATGTGGCGCGCGGTGCGGCCGAAGACGAACCACTTCCCAGGTTGGAGGAGGACCGCCACGCGACCCGCGCTGTCGGTCGTCGCGTGGGCGGTCCACTCGTCGCACTCAGCGTCGTGCTCCATGCTCATGAAGAGCAGGTCGGCCCCGCGCGCTGGGCCGCCGGTGTCGTCGAGCAGCTGGAGCTCGAGCTTGGGGAGCTGCCCAATCGTGAAGCTGAGCGCGCCGCCTTTGTAGCCGCGGACTCCGTGCAGGATCGCAGCGCGAGCGGGCGTGCGCCGCTGCGCGCCAGGCGCCATCAGCGCGCTGCGCGGCGCGTCCCCGCGCAAGAGCACGTCGACTTCGTCTACCGGGCCGTAGCACTGTGGGATAGAGAACGTGCCGTCGGCGACGGTGGTCGCGCAAAAGCGCAGGCTCTCATGGGTCCAGCCGTTGTTTTCGCGGTTGAGGATCCGGATCCCGAGCCGGACCATCAGCGGCTGATCCGCCGAGGCGCGCTCGGCGCTGAGGCGCAGCGTGCCGGCCTTTCGCTCCGACTTTGGCAGGGTGAACGAGAGCTCCGCGCGCTCTTCGCGCGCGGCGATCTTTCCGTCGATGAACAGTTCGCGCTGGAAGAAGCCCGAGTAAGAGATCTTCCGACCCTGCTTGCGCGCGACGAACATCCACGGCGTCCAGCTCTTCGTCTGGAACAGGTCCTCGCGATGGGGGACCGACTCGACCAACCTCCCTGCGGCGTCGGTCTCTCCGAGCGCGCGCCAGATGCGACGTCTTGGCAGGTTGCAAAGTCGGCCGCGCGCGGAGGAGTGGCCAGCGTTCATGACCAGGGAGACCTCCGCGCCGGCGACCGGCTTGCCGTCCTCGTCGACCGCGCGGAATGGGACCTCTTGCGGTGTCGGAACGCGGATCACCGGGCGCGCGCCCGTGGAGCCGCGCTGCGTCCACAGGGGGCGGCCGTCCTTGTCGAGGACGTCATACTGCGCGCGCCCTGCGGGCAGCGGCGGGAGCGCGCAGGTCGCGTCCTCGCGAAGCGGGGCCTCATAGCCAGGGAGCTCGACGCCCTGCACGGCGACGCGCACGCGAAAGGGGGACCGCGACTGCCAGCGGTCGAGGCCCTCGACCTTCACCTCGGTCGCGGGGCGCGGTTGGTCCAAGCACAGCTCCACCAGCTCGGCGCTCGAGGTCCAGGCGGGCGCGCAGGTGACGCGACCCTCACCCGCTGGGCCGATTGCCCAGACGAGGTGGTGCGTGCAGGGGAAGACCTTGGTGCGGAAGCGTCCGCGCGCGTCGGTCTCGACGACGACGTGTGACGCCGCTTGGCCGCGCGGAGCGGTCGCGTCGGGCAGCACGCAGTGGACCTCCGCGCCGGGGATCGGCGCGCCGTCGGCGTCGACCACCTTGCCGAGCAGGGGGCGGAGGTTGGGCGCGGCAGGCGGCGCTTGGGCCACGAGCACCTGCGCGCAGACCACCGAAGCGAGCCATGTGAGGGTCCGTGTCCGAGTGCGCGCCATGCCGCGATGATCTGCGTTCTCGGAGACGTCATCAAGCAGGCGGGCGCATTGCCCGGAAGCCGGCCCTCAGCTGAGCTTCTCGGAGATCGTCTTGGCCTGCAGGAACTGCAGCATGTAGTCGGGGCCGCCGGCCTTGCTGTCCGTGCCGGACATGTTGAAGCCGCCGAACGGGTGCGCGCCGACGAGCGCGCCGGTGCACTTGCGGTTGATGTAGAAGTTGCCGACGTGGAAGCGCGCCATCGCTTCCTGCTTGTGCTGCTCGTTGTCCGTGAACACCGAGCCGGTCAGTCCATACTCGGTGTTGTTGGCGACCTCGAGGCCCTCCTCGAAGTCCTTGACCTTGATCAGCGCGAGCACCGGCCCGAACACCTCGTCTTGGGACAGCTTGGCGTCGGGGGCGACGCCGCCGAAGACGTGGGGCATGACGTAGTGGCCGCCGCTGGGGGCGTCGCCGCCGCCGACGAGCAGCTCGCCCTCTCGCTTGCCGATCTCGATGTAGTCCTGCGACTTCTTCAGCGCGTCGGGGTCGATCACCGGGCCGAAGTTGCTGCCGTAGGATTCGGGGTGGGCCGCGGTGATGGCCGCGACCTTCGGGACCAGCTTGTCCTTAAACGCGTCGTAGACGTCTTGGTGCACGATCGCGCGGCTGCAGGCCGAGCACTTCTGGCCCTGGAAGCCGTAGGCAGCGGCGATCACCGCGTCGACGGCCGCGTCGAGGTCGCACTCGGCGTCGATCAGCATGCTGTCCTTGCCGCCCATCTCGGCGACGAGGCGCTTCATCCACTTCTGGCCCTCCTGGACCTTCGCCGACTGCTCGTGGATCCACAGGCCGACTTGGCGGCTGCCGGTGAACGAGATGAAGCGCGTCTTGGGGTGCTGGACCATCGCGGCGCCGACGACCTCGCCGGGGCCGGTCACGAAGTTCAGCACGTGCTTGGGCAGGCCGACCTCATGCATCAGCTCGAGCCACATCGCCGCGACGGCGGGCGACTGCTCCGCGGGCTTCAGCACGACGGTGTTGCCCGCGATCAGCGCGGCGGCCGTCATGCCGGCCATGATCGCGAGCGGGAAGTTCCACGGCGGGATGATCGCGCCGACCCCGATCGGGATGTAGGTCATCTGGTTCCGCTCGCCGTCGACGGGCGTGACCAGCTGCGGCTTCGCGGTCTCCAGCATCTGGCACGCGTAGTACTCGAGGAAGTCGATGGCCTCGGCCGTGTCGCCGTCGGCCTCGGCCCACGACTTGCCCACCTCGTAGCAGAGCATCGCCGAGAACTCGTGCTTGCGCTCGCGCAGCCGCTGCGCGGCCTTCATGAACAGGTCGACCCGGTATTGCACGTCGGTGCGCGACCACTCGGGGAAGGCGTCGTGGGCCTTCTCGACCGCGAGGTTCGCCTCGGCCGCGCCGAGCTCCTGGTAGGTGCCGATGTGCCGGCTCAGGTCGCCTGGGTCGTGGCCGTCGAACGTCGCAGCACCCTGGACCTCGTCGCCGTTGATCCAGCACGACCAGGTGCGGCCGAGGTAGTCCTCTCGGACCTTTTGCAGCGCGGCCTCGAAGGCCTGCTGGTTCTC
>JAYYEE010000256.1:0-19906 GCA_036160175.1 Planctomycetota bacterium | reverse complement strand
GACGGACAGGGCGCCGAGCCCGACCCAGACCCAGACCTGCTGCTCCTTGGACACGATCCCCTCGTCGTCTAACCAGGAGGTGGCCAGCTGGATGACCGTAAAGAACGACCCCACGTGGAGCATCGTCGCGACCAACGCCGCGACGACGCCGAGGTCCTTCAGCAGCGGGAGCCGCCGCCCGACCTCTGCGGTCGGCAACGACGGCACCTGCCGCAATGACAACCACAGCGCGGCCGCGCCGACAGCAGCCTGCAGCCCGAAGGACGCTTGCCAAGCGCCGAGAGAGGCCAGCCAGACCGTGAGCGGCAGCCCGACGGGGATCGCGAGGAAGAGACCCGCGTTGAAGCGGCCCATCACCGCGGCGCGGCGCTCGTAGGGAGCCAAGTCGGCGGCCGCAGCGGACGCGGTCGCGTAGGCGAGGCCGCTGGCGAAGCCCGAGAGCACGCGGACGGCGAACAAGGGCCAGTAGGCGCCGACCACGAGGTGCGATGCGCTGGCGAGCACGAAGAGCGACAGGCTGGCGCCCAGCACGGCGCGCCGGCCGCACCACCGGCTCACGTCCGCGACGAGGAGCGCGCCGCGCGCGGACCCCGCCCCGGCCGCGGCGAGCAGCATGGCGCCCCCGTCGTCGTCGAACCCGAACTCCCCGCGCAGGAACGGCAGCAGCGCCCCCATCACGTTCGAGTTTAGGTTGAGCACGAACGCCGACATCGCGAGCGCCAGCACGGCCATGCCTTCCTGGCGCCGCGGCGCCTGGTTCGAATCGGGACGTGTTGGATCCGTCGTCGTCACGGTCGGTTCACTATTGAGCAACGCTGCCTGGAAGTCTCGCGCGGTTTGGCCTCGTCGAGCCGTCATGACACGAGGTAGACTGAGCGCACCGATGACTCACCAGCACGCGGAGTCCCTGTCGTGAAGATCGCCATCCTAGGCGGCGGCATCTCTGGCTGCGCGCTCGCCCGCATGCTCGCGGGCGACGGCCACAGCGTGACCGTGCTGGAGAAGACCGAGCGCCCGGGCGGCCTCTGCAAGAGCCGCCGCTACGACGGGTTCACCTTCGATGAGGCCGGGGGCCACATCATCTTCTCGAAGGACCAAGAGGTCCTGCAGTGGCAGCTGGACCGGTGCGGCGGCGACGCCGGCACGCAGAAGACGGTCCGCAACACCAAGATCCGCTGGCACGACCGCTGGGTCCCGTATCCGTTCGAGAACGGCGTGGGGCACCTGACCAAGGAAGCGACGGTCGACTGCATGAAGGGCTACATCGAGGCCTACGTCGGCAGGCGGACGGGTGCCCCGTGCCCCGAGAACTTCGGGGATTGGATCCAGTGGCGCATGGGGGACGGCTTCGCCCGACACTTCATGGTCCCCTACAACGACAAGATCTGGAAGCGCGACCTCTCGACCATGGCGAGCGACTGGGTCGCTGGCCGCGTTCCTGAGGCGCCGATCGAGGACATCTTGCGCTCCGCCGTCGGCGTCGACACCGAGGGCTACAAGCACCAATCGGTCTTCTGGTTCCCGCTGCACGGCGGCTTCGAGGCGATGGTCAAGGGGGCGGTCGCAGACGGGGGCTTCGACCTGGTCTGCAACGCCCAAGTCGACCGGGTCGCCAAGAAGGGGGACGGCTTCGAGGTCAACGGCGAGGCCTACGACCTCGTGGTCAACACGGTGCCGCTGCCCCAGATCGAGGGGGTGATCGAGGAGATCCCCGCGGAGATCCGCGCCGACATCCAGGCGCTCGAGCCGATCTCGCTGATCAACGTCATGATCGGCGTGAAGCTCGACGAGCCGCTCCCGGACCTCAGCTGGATCTACCTGCCCTTCGAGGAGCAGGGCCCGACGAACCGGGTGACCTACTACAGCAATTACTCCAAGTTCAACGCCCCCGAGGGCCACGGCTGCTTCCTCGCCGAAGTCACGCACCGCGGCGACCTCCGCCCAGACGACCGCGAGTGGCTCCAGGGCGTCGTCGGCGGCCTCGATCGCGCCGGGATCCTGAGGAAGGAGCAGGTCGTCCTGCTGGAGGCTTGCAACAACGAGTTCGCCTATATCGACCAGGACCTAGAGTTCGCCGCCCGTGTCGCGCGCGTTCGTAAGTGGTTTGATCACAGTGGTTATCTGACGTTTGGCCGCTTTGGTCGCTACGAGTACCACAACAGCGACCAGTGCATCATGCGCGCGCGCCAGGTCCACCAGCACATCCGCAGCATGGCCGAACAGGGCGATCCGAGCCCGCTCGACCTGAACTAGCGGTGCTGCCGGCGCTTCCGCTCGCCCCTCCCCACCGCCGCTGCAGACGCGGTGCAATTTTCGCGATTCCCCACGGAACCTCCCGAGGGTCTCCGAGCGTCTCATGAGCGTTCTGAGAGGGCCCATGCCCCTTCTCAGTGCTCTTTCCGTCCTCTTGGATCCCGTGCGGGCATCTCGGACGCCGAGACGGCATCGCGAATCAGAGGGGTCTGTTCCAGAGCGCAAGCTCTTGGTGCTGCCGCCGGGCCTCGGCTCGGTGCGCACGTCTCGCGCCCGTGCGCGGATCCTGAGGACGGCACTATCCAGGGTAGTACCATGCACTGCCCGACCCCCGTCGAGGCTGGCTTGTCCAGCCTCGGCTCCTGTACGGGGACAACTCCCAAGGCAGCGACCTCAAAGCTCCGGCTCGGAGCGGACCGCGAACCGCGGAGAATTGCGGGGCCGTCCGCGGATCCTCGTCACGGCGGCCGCGCGTGGCGGGTATGTTCGCGAGTGGCCGCAGGCGACGGCCAGCACCACCACACGCGATTCGACGACCGGGAGGCGTCACGTTGCAAACCACCACCACACCTGCCAAGACCCCTCAATCCACCTCCACCCCCAACAAGCCGCCCGAGACCCAACAGAAGATTCAATCCAGCTGGTACGAGCGCGGGTTCTCCTGCGAACTCTGGATCGATCCGCCTGAACAGGTCCGACGCGACTTTCGGCACGACGTAGACGAGCTGGTCTTACTCGTCGATGGCTTGGCCCAGATCGAGCTCGGCGGAAAGGTCGTGAAGATGCAGCCTGGCGACGAGATGACGATCCCCGCTGGGATACGCCACACGGTGCGCAACTGCGGCGCAGGGCCGGCGCGCTGGCTCCACGGCTTCCCCATCGCCGCACAGCGCGAAGCAACCGCCGCTCAGTGACCGCCCGCTGACTCCGTCAGCGTCCAGACGCCGCGCTGCCCGGGCGTCTCCTCGACGCCGACCGAGAGTTGGCGCACGACCAGCTCTGGCCAGGGGCCGCGCATGCGGTCACGCAGCGTTCGGCCGAACCACGCCGCTAAGTTCTCCGCCGAGGAGTTGCCGATGGGCAGCACGATCACCTCTCCCTTCGGGATCAGGTAGTGCCGCTCGCGGTAGCGGATCTCGTAGTGCGGGCCGACGACCTCCGCGGTCAGGGTCGGGTGCTGTCCAGGGATCAGCAGGTGCTCGTCCAGCTCGTCGCACAGCTGACGCACCAGCGGCTTGATCTCTTTGAAGTTGACCACCAAGCCGTGCTCGTCGAGCTCGGTGTGGAGGTCGACGTAGACCTTGTAGTTGTGGCCGTGGAGCCGCTCGGCGGTGCCGTCGGGAAAGATCAGGAAGTGCGCAGCGCTGAACTTCAGGTAGTCCTTCTCGACGGAGATGGACCAGGACTCGCGAGGATTTGGCATCGGTGCGCTGCAGGATAGCCTTGGAAGGCATGGACCTCACCTCGATCCCGTGGCAACCGACCAGCTATGAGGGGATCTCGGTGCACTTCTACGCGTCGGACCGTGACAGCAAGCGGGTCCTGGCGTTGATCCAGATGGCGCCGGGGTGCGGCTACCCCCGCCACCGACACCGCAGCGACGAAGAGGTCCTCGTCTTGCAGGGCGGCTATGAAGACGAGCTGGGCGCCTATGAGACCGGGCAGTTGGTCCGCTACGCCCCCGGAACGGAACACGGCCCGCGCGCCACGGGAGAACCGGGCGGCGAGCCGTGCGTGCTGCTCGCCCTCGCGCACGAGGGCGTCAAGCTGCTGTCGTAGGCGCCTACTTGCTGTCGGCGGTGTACTCCTCGAGCACCTTCTCGGCGATGTTCGGCGGGACCGCCTCGTAGGTCGACGGCTCCATCGAGTACGTGCCGCGGCCCTGGGTGATCGAGCGCAGCATCGTCGAGTACTGGAACATCTCGCTGAGCGGGACCTTGCCGGTCACCGATGACACGCCGCCCGGGCGGGCGAGCATCTCATCGACGACGCCGCGACGGGACGACAGGTCGCCGATCACGTCACCGGTCTTCTCCTCGGGGCACTCGATCTCGATCTGCATGATCGGCTCGAGCAGCTGCGAGTTGCCTTCTGCCGCGAGGCGGAAGGCGAGCACGCCGGCTGCCTCGAACGCCATCACGCTCGAGTCGACGTCGTGCGACTGGCCGTCGTAGAGCTCCGCGTGGATCTTGCAGAACGGGAAGCCCAGGCGGCCGCCGCCCTTGACGGCGTCCTCGATGCCCTTGCCGACCGCCGGGATGTACTCCCTCGGGACCGAGCCGCCCTTGACGTTGTCCTCGTATTCGCAGAACTCGACGTCGTCCTTGACCGAGAAGTTCAGCCGCGCGACCGCGAACTGACCCGAACCACCGGACTGCTTGATGTGGCGCGCCTCGACCTGCTTGGGGCCCTTGAGCGTCATCTTGTAGGCGACCTTCGGCTTGCCGACGTTGATGCCGATCTTGTGGTCGTTCTTAATCTGGTTGCACTTCACCTCGAGGTGGAGCTCACCCATGCCGGAGATGACCATCTCGCCTGTCTGCTCGTCGGACACGGCCTTGAAGGTCGGGTCCTCGCGGACGAGCTTGCCGATGACGGCCGACAGCTTGTCGCGGTCGCCCGCCGACTGCGGCTCGATCGCCATGCTGATGACCGTCTCGGGGAAGGTCATCGCCTCGTAGACGACCGGGGCTTCCTTGGTCGACAGCGTGTCGCCGGTGATGGCCTCCTTGACGCCGACCACGGCCACGATGTCGCCGGCCTTGGCGACCTCGAGCGGCTCACGCTGGATCGCGTGCATGCGCATCAGGCGGCCGATGCGCTCAAAGCGGCGCGTCCGGCCGTTGTAGTACTTCTCGCCCTGCTTCATCTCGCCGGTGTAGAGGCGCATGAAGGTCAGGTCGCCGTTGGGGTCGCTGATCGTCTTGAACACCAACCCAGCGAACGGCTGGTCGCTGGTCAGCTCGCGCACGACCGCGTCGCCCGACTCGGGGTCGGTGCCCTCAATCGGCGGGACCTCCAGCGGGCTCGGCAGGTAGGACACGATCGCGTCCAGCACGGTCTGCACGCCCTTGTCCTTGAACGCCGAGCCGCAGTAGACCGGCGTGATCTTGAGGTCGAGCGTGCCCTGGCGCGCGGCCATCATCAGCTCGTCGTTGGTGACCTCCTCACCCTCGATGAACTTCTCGAGCACGTCGTCGTGGCACTCGCTGACCGCCTCGACCATCTCCTCGCGGCGCATCTTCGCCTCGTCCATCAGGTCGGCCGGGATGTCGCTCTCGGTCATCTCGCGGGCGTCGTTATCGGCCCAGATGAAGGCCTTCATCTTGATCAGGTCGACGAGACCGACGAAGTCCTTCTCCTTGCCGATCGGCATGACCATCGGCACGGCGTTGGCGTGCAGGCGGGTCCGCATCGACTCGACGGCCTTGTAGAAGTCTGCGCCGGTGCGGTCCATCTTGTTGACGAACGCGATCCGCGGGACGTTGTAGCGGTTGGCCTGGCGCCACACGGTCTCCGACTGCGGCTGCACGCCGGCGACCGCGCAGAACACGCCGACCGCGCCGTCCAGCACGCGCAGCGAGCGCTCGACCTCGACCGTGAAGTCCACGTGTCCGGGGGTGTCGATCAGGCTCATCTGGTAGCCGTTCCAGACGCAAGACGTCGCCGCCGACGTGATCGTGATGCCGCGGTCGCGCTCTTCCTGCATGTAGTCCATCGTCGCGCCGCCGTCGTGCACCTCACCGATCTTGTGGCTCTTGCCGGTGATGTACAGGACGCGCTCGCTGAAGGTCGTCTTGCCAGCGTCGATGTGGGCGATGACCCCGAAGTTGCGGAGGTTGCGGATCCGCTTGATCTCGGGAGACTCCTTCTTGTCAGACATGGGCTTGGAGGTGGGTGTGGAAACCAGCAAAGGGAGCGGTCGCGGCCGGGTCGACGAGACCCAGACAGCCGCGAGCGCGCGGGACACTTCCGGCCGGGAGCCGGATTGCGGGCAAAAAGGTTAGCGGCGAGCGCCACGCCGTCAACGGGCGGGCCGCGCATGATGGGGTCATATTCGTCCCAGGCCCTCCCGGTCGGCTGACCTGCCGGCCCCGCCCTAGGGCAAGCTCGCGGCCCTAATCACGCGGCGAGGCGCCGACCGCGCGGCGTCACCGCAGGAACGACTCGAACCTCGCGAGGCGCCCTGGGTCCTCGTTGTGGTCGAAGTAGAACCGCCGGAACTTCCGCAGGTCCGTGGCGACCTGCTCCTTGGACTTGCCCCCGATCGAGGCCAGGTAGCCGTCCAAGTAGTCCTCGAAGTCGACGAGCTGGATGTTCGGCTCTCGCCTACGGAGCTCCGCCATCAGCGCGGCGTCCCAGGTCACGAGCTGAACCGGCAGGTTGATCGCGGTGAAGAAGCACGACCTCCAGGCGTCGTCGCGGCCGTAGGTCGGCTCGAGGTGAAAGTGGACCCCCCGCGCCTCGAGGTACTCCGGGTCCGAGGGCTTGCCGTGCCCGGCCTTGCTCCGCTGCACGTAGGGGAGCCGCGCGATGTGCGCGTCGGTCAACCCAGCCGCCACCTCGACGGCGACCGGGGCCTGGGTCCGGAACGCGAGGTTCGCGTGCCCGCCGGCGATCGCGATGCGGACGTCCAAGCCTTCGAAGAGGGGCTGGAGGTATTGGCCGCACATGCGGAACGCCTCTGCCCAGGTCAGCTCCGTCCCGGGGTAGTTTGCGACCGTGATCCTGCGGTTGTCGCTGACCGCGTTGCGGGGGTCACCCAAGCCGTCGGGCTCGACGCGCGCGCTCAGCCCAGCGACCAACAGCGCGGCGACCGCCGCTTGGAGCCACGGCGCGCGCCACCGGAGCAGCGCGAGGTCCCAGCCGAACAGCATCACCGGTAAGACCGGGAGCAGGAAGCGGCTGAACATGAAGTCGCCGCCGACCCAAACCACGAACGCCAAGTAGGGCACCACGAACGCCAACCAGACCAGCCAAGGACGACGCCCGACGAACGGCGTCACCCCCACCATCGGGTCGGGGCGCCGAAGCAAGAACCACACCACCGGCACGACGCCCGGCAAGAGCGCCCAGTAGCAGCAGAAGAAGTCGACGACGTAACGCGCGCCGTAGCCGAGGAACGGCTCGCTCGCCGACTTCGCGACCGCGGTGTTCGGCACCCACGCGCCGTAGAAGGCATACCGCCAAAGCAGATACGGGAGGAACACGAGCACGAACGGGAGCACGTAGCCCATCAGCAGGCGCGGCGCTCGCCGACGCCACGCGTCGTAGAGCACGAACAGCCCGCCCATCGCCACGAAGATCCCGCCGTCCGGCCTGGTCAGCGCGCAGAGCACGCCCAAGAAGCCGAACATCCACGCTTTGCGCGCGCACGGCGTAGACATGGCCAACCGCGCCATGCTGGTCACCAGCAGGACAAACAGCGCGGTCTCCAACCCCGCGGGCGCGAGCGAGGCTGCGTGATGCACCGCGACGTAGCCACACGCTGCGACAGGGACCAGCGCGCGGCCGTGGCTCGCGCGCCAACCCATGACGCCGAGCAACAGCACGACGCCCGCGTGGCAGACGACGCCCCAGAAGATCGACCACGACGCCATCGCCTCGCCGCCGAACCCGAGGGCCGCGCCGAGCGCCATCCAGAGCGTCCAGCTGAAGTTGGTGTAGCCCTCGACCGGCGCTTCGCTCGGATCGAGATTGAAGACGAGGCCGTGTCCGTCCACGAAGTGCTGCGCGTAGCGGAAGGTGATGAACGCGTCGTCACAGGTCCACGCCAGCGACGCAGCGCGCCACACCGCCGCTGCGACCGCCGCGACGGCGAGGCTCCAATACACGAGAGGGCGAGACATCTAGCAGGCCTGAGGGTAGCCGCGCGCGCACCGCGCGCCAGCATGCGGGTGTTCCCTCATGGAAAGCCCTCATGCACACGCGCTCGGCTCCCGCCGATACAGGGCCCATCAGCGCCACCCGATCCCGGGCTGGCGTGCAGCCCCGGATGACCCGGAGGCCACCACCAAGCAAGCACGACATGTTGATGGAGCAACGCATGATGAAGCAACGAATCGTATTAACGGCCCTGCTGGCCACGGCCGCTTGCGGCGCCGGCGGCGGAGCCGGAGTCGACGAGACCACCCGCGCCGCGCGACCCGATCGCCCAGTCGCCATGGAAGACCTCGGGGGCGTCTGGCAAGTGGAAGGCGAGCAAGACTGGCTGTTCGTGATCGACGTCACGTACGGCGCCGCCTACGGGAACGCGGACTCACAGATTGAGGTGATGCCCCTGTATGTGATCTCTGAGGCAGCGCTCGGAGACGGCATGACCCACCTGTTCGAAGCGCCGAACGCCCCTCCGGAGGACTCCTTGGCGATCGAAGCGTTCTGGGCGTACGACGACGAGGCAGACGCCTGGTACCCAGACCTCGAGATCTGGGCGCTCGACGAGCTCGACAACCCAGCACAAATCCGCTTCTCGATGACGGGCTACTGACCGACGCGCCCCGGCGCCGACGCGCCGGCTAACACCGACCGACGAGGCCTGCGCTTGACTCGTCGGGGCCGCCGATCTGCGACGGGTCCGCCGCCCACAGGCCCGCCACCGCGCAGACGACGGCGCGATCCGGCCACCACTTGACCTCGTCGTCCGATCGGTCACGCGGGTCATCTACGAAGCAACCTAGCTGACGCTCCGCGTCCGTGACTTCGCCGAACCAGAGGAACGGGCCGGTCTCCTCGGCGAACGCGTAGGCGCGTGTGCAGTGACCGCGCTCGCCCCGCGCCCAGCCGTAGACCTCGCGGCCGTCGTCGGCGGCGAACCAATACGCCTCTCCAAACTCCGCCGAGAGCGCGACGACGCTCGCCTCGATCTGCTCTGGGTCCGCCGTCAACACGGCGACGTCTCTGCCGACGGCGTAGCTCCAACCGTCGACGGGCGGGGTCACGAAGACGCCCTGCTCGACGACTTCGGCCAGACCCGCGCGCCAATTGCACGGCAGCACGGTCCGCAGCCGCAGCGCGCGCGCGACAGCCTCCGGGTCACCTGCGCGGACCGCGAACCAGGTCCGCCCAGCCGCGAACGGCAGCGGTGGATCCGGCGCGGCCTGATGGCGAGCGGCACGCGCCCGCGCAGAAGTGCTTCAAGCTGTATCGGGCAGCTGCGCGCGACGGATCCGCACGAGCCGCTCCCACCCCTGCAGCCCGAACCAGATCAAGCCCGCCAAGAGCAGCAGCGCGATGACCAAGCCAGGATGCATGGCTGCAAGCTACGCCAGCGCGGTCAGCTGGACAACGCGATCCACTCGCGGTCTGTGAGCACGGCGTCGAGCCGCCGGTCATGCGCCTCGGTCGGCACCGCCGGCGACAGCTGACAATCGAACGCGACGCCGACGACGTACGCCCCTCCGTCGACGTCGAGCTGAGACAACGCGCGGTCGTAGTAGCCCTTGCCTTGTCCGAGCCGCCCTCCTCGTCGGTCGCAGGCGACCAGCGGCGCGAGCACCACGTCGGGCCGAAGCTGCTCCGCGCCGTGCGCAGGCCCCAGCGCGCCAAACCCAGCCGGCTGCAGCTCCGCGTCCTCACCCCAAGCCCCGAACCACAGTTGGTCTCCGTCGACCGACGGCAGCGCCAGCCGCGCGCCGAAGTCGTCGCGCAAGGCGCGCGCGAGCGGCCGAGGGTCGATCTCGGACGCCAAAGGCCAGTAGGCGGCGACGACCGCGCCAGCGCACCCCTCGCCCAAGGCCGCCAGCCCGGCGGCCCGCAGCGCCCCCGCGGCGGGGGCGCGCGCGTCGTCCGCGATGCTCGCGCGGCGGCGCCGAACCGCCTGACGCAGCAATTGCTTGTCGACGACGGGCCCCGCGGCGGCGCGCTCCAACAGGTGCTGCAGCTTCCCGACCCCCCACTTCGCCCGCTCGGTGTCGGTCGTCGCCGGGTCCACGGGCCACGCGACCAAGTCCCCGCGCTCAGCGATGGCGTGCGTGCCGAACTTCTGAGGGCGACCATCGAAGACGCGCAGTCGATCGTAGGCAGTGGCCGCGACGAGCCCGAGCCGCGCGTCCGCGCGCATGCCACCGACAGCGAGCTCGTGCGCGCGGCGCACATCCGCGGCCTCGGCGCTCGTCGCCATGCGCGCGAGCTCCTCGAAGTCGTGCCCGCTCGACGTCATCGCAGCAGCGGCTCCATCGCAGCGAAGAGCCGCCGCGCCACGTCGACTCGCGGGAGCTCGTCCGTCAACTCGACGACCGGGACGGCGCCGCCGACAGCGGCGCGCGCCGCGTCACGCAGGCTCTGCGGCGCGCCGACGTCGAGGAGCAGCACGAGCCCGCGGCCTCTCGCCTGGCAGTCTTCGACTACCGTCCGCAGCGTCGCGGCGAGGGACGACGCGGTCGTCCGCAGCGGGCCACCGTCACTGCGCGGCGCGCCCTCGGTCGCGCCGACCCCAAAAACCAAAACGTCCGGTGAGAAGCCCTGATAGAAGCCGTCAAAGAGCCGCCACTGCTGGGCGCTGAAGCCGTCGACGGTCGGCAAGCTGAGCGCGTCCGCGCCCGCCCCGTAAGAGCCGCGGAGCAAGGCGCCGAGCTGTAGGCCGACGTGTTCGCCGGGCTGACCGCGGTTGTAGAGCCACTCCCCGCCGAGCAGGAACGCGCGCTTGCCCCGCTTCTGCTGTGAGACGAGGCCGTTGGGGAGGCGGATGAGGTTGCCGAGCGCCTTGCTCGGCTGCTCTCCCGAGTCAGGCCCAAAGACGTGCTCGACCTCCGCGTCGTCCGACGCCCCCAGCAGCGCCGCGACGCGCCCGGCGACCGCGCGGTCTGCGGCGCCGCCCAACGACGAGAGCACACCCAAGGCGCAGACTGCAGACATGATCCACTGCGCGCGCCCTCGCAGGACCGCGAGCAGCGTCCCCGTGACCACCGCACCGGTGAGCACCACGACGACACCCTCGATGGCTGGGAACATCAACGGGAGCTCCACAGAGCGCGTGAGCGTCCAGACGGTCGCCAACATCACTACACCCGCGACCGCGTCCGCGCGCCGGCGCGTCAGCAGCCGCGAGACGAGCGCGACCAGCACCGCTGCCAAGCCGCCCGAGCAGATCCACGTCGCCCGCCACCACATCCATTCTCCGGCGATCGGCCGCGCGTCGATCTTCAGGCTCTTGATCACGGCGTTGCCTCCGCGCGCCACCATGGCCAGCATGCCGTAGACGTCGTCTGCTGCATGAGCGGGCTGACGCTTGCCCCCGACGTTCGCGGTCAGGGTCTTGCCGCGCCCTTCGATCCAGACGGTCGCGGCCCGCCCAGGCTCGACCCCCACCCCGCCGCCGACGGGCCCGAACAACGCCGCCTCCCTGGACCGCCAGCCGGCGCCGTCCCCGTCGCTGGAGATTCGCAGCGTCGAGAACCGCCCAGTGAACGGGACCTGCACGTCGTCTACATACCTCGGCTCCACCTGCCGGAGCAGGATGTCGACCGCGGCGCCTGGACCGACCTCGAGGTCGAGCAGCAGCTCGAAGTCGCCCCAGAGCTGGGGGAGAAAGAACCAGTTGCCTTCGCTGACCTCCACCTGCCGCGTCAGCTCGAACGGCCGCGTCACCACGTCCCGATGGCACTGCTCCGCGAGCCCGTCGGGGACGACGCGGGCCAAGAGCCAGCCCGAAGCGAGCCCGCAAGCGACCAGGATTCCGAGCGAGATTCGCATCGGGCCACGATCCTACGGCCACTGCGCGCTGGCGACGAGCGATCCAGCGATCTACCTTGCACCGGTGAGCAACCGTGAGTGGGTCTATGACCGCGCCGTCCTGCCCGATGTGGTGCAGGCCGCGACCCGCGTCGCGACCTGCAACGGCCAGATCGTACACGTCGATCAGGCCGCGCCGGGTCCTGACGTCGTCCGAGGCGCAGGTACGCTGCTGCCTGGTTTCATTGACCTTCAGGTCAACGGCGCCGGCGGGCGCAGCGTCGACGAGGCCACGCCCGAAGCGCTGGACGCCGTCGCCGACGCCGTTTGGGCGGGCGGCGCGGTCGCGTTCCTGCCGACCTTGATCACCGCGCCTTGGCAGCAGCTCCTGCGCCAAGTCGAGGGCGTCGCGGCTTGGTCGCGCGCGTGGACCGAGCGCGGCGCCGAGCCGCTCGGTATCCACGTCGAGGGGCCGTTTCTGACCGCGGCCGGCGCGCACGACCCCGACCACCTGCTCGCTCCGACACCTGCGCGCGTCGACGAGCTGCTCGCGGCCGCCGACGGCCAAAGGCTGCTGGTGACGCTCGCCAACGCCGCCGAGGGCGCCGCAGACGCGACCCGGCGGCTCGTCGCTGCTGGCGCGACCGTCGCGCTCGGTCACTGCCACCAACCAGACGGCTTCGCAGCCTGCGTCGACGCCGGCGCGACGGCGGTCACCCACCTGTTCAACGTGATGGGCCGCATGCACCACCGCGAGCCCAACCTCGCGACGCTCGCGCTCGACGAGGCGCGCTTGACCTGCCCGCTGATCGTCGACGGCGTGCACGTCTCCCCTGCGATGGTCCGCACCGCCTTCCGCGTGCTGGGCGCACGCAGGATGTCGCTCGTGACCGACGCGGTCTCCGCCGCCGGCATGCCCGACGGAGAATATTCTCTGGCCGGCATGAAGGTCCACGCGGCCGGCGGCGTGGTCCGCGACGACCGCGGCAACCTCGCAGGCTCTGCGCTCACGATGGGGCTCGCGGCGGCGCGATTCCTCGAATACGTCCCCGACGCCGGCCCGTGGACGCTCGCGCAGCTCGCCAGCAGCAACCCCGCGCGCATGATCGGCGCAGACGACCTCGGCGCCCTTCGACCTGGACGCCGCGCAGCGTTCACGCTGATGGAGCCTGACGGCCGCTTCCGCGCCCTGCGCTGAGACAGCGCCGATCTAGTCGATCCAAGGACGCGCTTGCTTGATCAGCAAGTCGCCGGCCTCCGTCACCTTGAACTCAATCTCGATCGCGAACGCGTCGTCATCGCCGCGGCCGTACAGCTGCGCGAAGCGGTCGTGGAGCGTCCGCATGCAGCGACGCAGCTCTTGGCGGTGCTTGGACGACAGCAGCGACGCGCCGTCCGTCGCGCGGTTGCTCCGCTGCAGGACCCGATCCCGGCGCGGATTCCGCGGCGAGAGCAGCAGCTCTTCCGGCACAGACGCTGCCTCCGGGTTGGTGACGAGGTCTTCCCCGACCTGGACGTTGACGAAGTAGAGGCGCGTGCTGGGGTGTTGCGCCTTGTAGAGCACGTCCTTGGTGACCGCGACGCCGTTGACCTGCTCGCGCTTCTGGTTGGGGTGGAGGACGACCCCCATCGCCGCCATGAGGTGGTCGATGCGGTGGAACTCACGCTCCTCGTAGGCGCGGAAGTTCCAGAGGCTCGCGAACACCTGGCGCACAGACACGCTGAGGTGACCCTCATCCGGCTTGTGCGTGAACGAGTCGTAGAGCCCCGCGCCGCTGAACCCGGGCAAGTCCTCGTTGTTGGTCGAGGACCGGCAACGGATCGGTTGACCTTGTGGGAAGCTGCCCTGCACCTCGGTCAAGGCGTCGTACATCCACGACGGCATCTCGCCCCGCTTCACCTTCTTTCGAAAGGCCTTGAGCGCGCGCTCTCGAGTCGCCGGGTCGGCGCGGAAGTCATCAGTAGTGACCATCTCCCGCGCCATCTCGTAGAAGCCGTTGTGCCGCATGAAGGCGTCGTAGAACGACAGCGGCACTGCGTAGCCGTCCGGCGTCCTGCCGTCTGCGAAGCCAAACTCACGCATCGTCGCGAGGTTGGCGGCCTTCACGCCAAACGCCGGCGCGTCCGCGAACCTCACGCCCGCGAACGCGCGCACCTCGCGCACGCTCAGGTCGCGCGGCGGCGTCTGCGGCGCGTCGGGCCGCATCGCCTCAAAGTGCGCATCGACCTCCTGCTGGCTCGCCTCGCGGAGCTCGTAGCCGCTCGCGGTCACGGCGTATCGAACGAACCTCCCGATCAGCGCCTGCACGACCGCGTCGTCTGCGACGCCGAGCACGTAGGCGTTCGGGATGTCGTCCTGCACGGCTCGCAGGTTGACGTGCGACAGCGGCGTCTGACGCACCGCCGTCAAGACCCCTGCGACGCGCGGCATCTCGTTCGGCAGCGTCTCGTAGATGACCACGTCGCGCTGCGAAGGCCGCTCGCCCTGGCGCATCAGGCGCAGTCGACCGAACGACTCGGCGGTATGCAGCGGCAGGAACGCGACCTCGCCGTAGACATCGTCAGGACGAAACACCGGCAGCCCTGTCCGATCGTAGTCCGCCTTATCAAGCTCGTACTGCTGGGCAGCGCGGGGTAGCAAGTTGTAGGAGAGGTTGCCGCGCAGCTCCTCGGACTTCTCACCCAGCAGGTCGAACGCGATCCGGATCATCCGATATTCGTAGGCGTCGTTCGGCTCGAACTCGAACGTGTAGAGGCCAGCGCGCCCGCTCGGAGACATCAGCGTCGGCCGATAGACGAGCACGCCGCGCATGCGCACCGGGCCGCCCTGCTCGCGGCTGGGGCGGCCGAAGCCCCCGCGGCCGCCCACCCCGATGAGCTGCATGAACATCGGGTGCGCGCGGTGGTTCTTCGTGTTCATGAAGTAGAGGCGGGGCGCGGCGCCGTCGGCGTCTTCGATCATGAACTTCACGAACTCCTGGTCCGCGAGGTGCGTGTCCACCAGCACCTCCTGGCCCTGATACGAGAGCTCACGGAAGGTCGCGCGATCAGGCACCGTCGCGCGACCGTCCTCAACCCGCAGTTCCTCTGGATCGGGCGTGCCGTCATATCCAGCGGCGCTGCCTCGGTCAGGTCGGCCAAAGCCTCCCCCGAAGCCGCCACGCCCGCGGTCGCCTCGCTCTCCCTCAAGCTCCCGCGGCGTCAGCAGATCGTCGTCGTCGAGGTCGAGCCGATCGAGCGATCGCGGCGCGTCGGTCACCTCATCGTCGAACAGCTCGCCGTCGCCGTCCTTGTCGAGCGCCCGGACGACCGGATCCCCGCCGAACATGCCGCCAGGGCCCCCGGGGCCGCCGCGCGGGGGACCGCCGAACCCACCGCGCGGAGGTTGGAGTTCGTCGCTCGTGAGGTTCCCGTCGCCGTCGCGATCCAACGTCAGGAGCGAGCGCACGGCCTCGTCCATCTCTTCGCCGGAGATCACGCCGTCGCCGTCGATGTCTAGGGCCTCGAGGACCAGCGACGGCGGTCCGCGCCGGCCGCGGCGGCCTTGCGCTGGCGACAACGAGACCGCGCATGCGACCGCGAGGGCGAGGGCGAAGTAGCTTCGAATAAACATAGTTGCAGAGGCCGCGCTAGGACGCGGTGAGGTAGCCGAGCCGCTGGCACGCGGTGACATACTTTGAGAATCGCACGGGCCGGCCGCCCAGCGGCCTCAGAACGCGCTGCTCGCGCTGGTCGCCGCCCAGAGCCGCCTTGCACTCCACCAGCACTGGCGACGTCGATCGCTCTGCGAATCGCAACCTGAGCCGGCGGCTCTCCATGAGAGGATAAAACCGAAGGTCGTAGTCGAGCGTGAACCGCGCGTCGCCGAGCTCGAAGTGCTCGCGTCGATATTCGACGAGCGCGACGGCCTGCTGCATCTTGTCGAGCAGCGGCGCGAAGCGCGCCGGCGCCGCGGCATGCAGCGCGCGCGGCCACTCACGCAGCGGCTCTCGCGCCAGCGCCGCGCCCCCGGGGACACGGAACCTGTGCTTGCCGGTCGCGGCGTTCTTGCGCCACTTGATCTCGAACCAACAGTCACCGCCCGGCAGCTCGCGGTCATACCATCGCACGCGGAACTTGTTGCGTACGCCCAAGCCGCTGAGGTTGGCCCGGCAGGCGCCCAGTTCAGCGTCGTCAAAGTAGACGCTGCGAACGAGCGACACCGCCCCCGCGTAGACGATCGGGGTCGCCGCGCGACGCAAGACCGCCCGCACCGACGCGACGTCGACGTCAGGGAACGCGAACTTCGTCTCGCTCCGCAGCGCCAAGTCGGCCCGTTGGGCGGACTCGTCTCGCAGCGTCAGCGCCACCGTCACGCCAGCTGCTCCGCGTTGACGTAGGAGATCTGGCAGTCCGGCAGCCCCTCGCGCAGCGCAGACAGGAGCTGCTGCGCGTCCACGCCGACCTCCGTTCTCAGCTGCACGCGCAGCTGCCCTTCTTCCCCGTCGACGTCACAGCGCTGCACGCGCGCGGCGCGGCATGCTCGCTCGATGACTGCGAGCGCGGTGTCGTCGCCGCCGCCGACGAAGCGTCGCGCGGGCCCGATGACGGTGACGTAGGCATCTTCGCCGCCGCGGACGCCGCCGACGCGCTCGACGACCAACACCATGACCGACGCGACGACGACGAGCGCGATCGCGATCAAGGGCTGCTCGGCGCCCAACGCGAGGCCGAGGCCGATGCATAAGAACAAGTAGACGAGCTCTTCCGGGTCCTTGATCGCCGCGCGGAAGCGCACGATCGAGAGCGCCCCGACGAGGCCTAGCGACAACGACAACGACGACTTGACGACCGAGATGACCGCGATCGTCACCACCGTCAGCAGCGGGAAGACGCGGGCGACGGAGTCTGCCGAAGGGTTCCTGCTCGCCCTGCGATAGAGCAGCCTGACGTAGAGCGCCAGCAACGCGCCAGCCGCGAGGTACGCACAGAGCGTCAGCGCAGACTGGTAGCCAGCGCTGTCGAAGGCCGCGCGCAGCTGCTGCACGGGGCCGCTTGAGGGGGCTTGGGGAGAGATCATCTCAGTCGACATCTTCGCCCGCCGTGCGGGGTCACGCCAATGCCTTAACGCGCCGCGGGGGTCGCCCCCACCGATCTGGCTGACTTATTGCCCAGCGCCGTCGAGGACTAGCTCGACCTCCATCGCCCCCGCGGCAGACACCGATACGGGCAAGACGAAGTGGCGGCTGCGCCCGCCGTGCTGGAGCCTGATGCGCAGCGCGCCGACGAGGCCCTCTTGCACCGGCAGGATCACCTCGATCACGCCACCCTCAGCTTGCACGACGGTGTCACGCGCCGCGGCCAGCACGGGATCGGCCTCGTCTTGGACGTCGACCACGACGCTGTCCCCGTCGCTCGCGTCGGACACCGGGACCCTCAAGACCACGTCGCTAAACTCCGCGACGTGGCAGGGGCGGGCGACCTCCGCGCGAGGCCCGCTCCGGAGCCGCGCCGGCGCTTGGAGGCCTGCGAGCTCGAGCCGCGCGAGGATGGGCGCGTCCGCACTGAGGAGGTCGACGCCGAGGACCGCGTCGGCGCCGACAGCACCGCCGTAGAGGCGGCCTCCGTCGCTCGCCAGGCAGGCCGGCTCTACGAGCCCATGTTCGCGACCAAAGCGCCGGCGCAGCGCCCCGTCGACGCGCTCCCACACCTCTCCTGCCGCCGCGTCCGCGACGAAGACGCGCCCACCGGCGACCGCGACGGCGCTCGGACGCTGCAGGCCCGGCAGGCGCTCGCGCACCTCGACGTGCGCGAGGTCTACGCAGGTCAACGCACCCGCGCCAGCCTCTGCGAGCCACAGTTGATCGTCGGCTTGGGCGAGGGCTACGGGCTGGCGGAACCCTTCGCCGCCGTAGTTCGCGCCGAGCCAAGCCATCGCCGCTCCGGTCATGGGGTCGACCTGCCAAATCTGGTCCGTGCCAGCCTGGCACACGTAGAGGCCGCCGTCATGGCTGACCATCCCCGCAGGGCTGCTCAGCGGCTGGTCCTGGCCGTAGCCGCCGCCGACCTCATCCGCGCCGAACTGACCGTCGCCGACCCAAGTGACTACGTCGTCGTTGGCGACGTCGATCGCCCGCAGCGTATGCGTCTGCGCGTCTGCGACGGCGACGAACCCGTCGTGCAACGCGAGCGCTCCAGGCAACGCGAACGAGCAAGAGTCCGGGCCTCCGTCCTGCCTCCCCCACGCCCCCGACCCATAAGACCTCGTGATCTCGCCTGCTGCGTCGACCGCGAGCACCTTCCGCTGCGCCGCGCTCGCGACCCACAAGTACTCGCCGTCGTGCGCCAGGGCGACCGGGCGCAGACCGCCGCGACCGCGGAGCTCATGCGGCACGAACGGCACCTGCGCGGCGCGCCCGCTGTCGTGCGCCTGCTGAACGAGCGCGTCGACAGCCGCCCGCAGGCGCCCCCTTCGCGGCACTCCTGGCGCGCGCGCCTGCACCTCGCCAGATGCGTCGACGAGCACCATCATCGGCAGACGCTCGACGTCGCCGGGCTCCCGCGCGACCGCTGCCACGATTGGCGCGGGCAGCTGCGCGAGCTGGCGCCGCACGCGTCCGTCGTCGTCTTCGTCGGCGTCGATCGGGACATGCACCGCGACGAAGGCGACCGGGCGACCGCGCTCCTTCACGCTCGCCAGCGCCAGCTCGCTCAGAGCCGCGCGGCTATGCGCGCAGCCCAAGCGCCAATACAGCACGACCACCACGTGGTCGTGCAACCCAGTGTCGAGCCGGAGAGGCGGCCGATCGAGCCAACGCCATGATGGACAGAACGAGAACGCGGCCCCGGTCACGGATGCACCTCACAGGTTGCGTCGGAGTCTCCCTGACCAGCGCGCGCCTGCTCGATCACGGCCCGAATCGCCGCGTCCCGGTCGGGCGCGTGGCCGCCGGCTTGCTCGAAGACCTCGAGCGCGCGAGCGAGGCACGCTGGCTGCAGACACGGTCCGCGCACGTCGACGAGGCGCCGCAGCATCGCGTCGGCGAACGTCACGGCGCCCTGCGCTTGAGCCGCGTAGACCAGCTCTACGGCCAAGAACGGGCGGTGCTCGCAGAGCGGCGCCCCGAGCGACGGCTCCCGTCTGGCGAGGTATCTGAGCCGGCTGACCGCCGCGCCGTGCCGCCACCACAGCGGGTCATCGACCTCTCGGGGCCCGGCGCCGCCAGCCAGCGGCCGCAGCCGCGTCGACGAGCGAGGCGCGACCATGATCTTCGAGACCGCGCGCTCGGCGGTGGACCGATGCGTGCGAAAGCGTCCCGCAACGAGGCTATGCAGCTGCCCACAGCGGATCCGCTCCGTCACGAGTCCGCCCTCCGGCAGCGACGGGTCCGCTGGGAGTACGCGCAGCCCCGTGCGCGTGATGCATCGCGCTTGCGTGTCGGGGCCGCTCGCCAGCAGCGCTTCGAGGTCTACGGCGGGCGCCGACTCCACCTCGCTTGCCGAGGCACGCTCGTCGACGTCGTCGGCGCCGCACAGCGTGCCACCTTCGAACGGCACCAAGAAGTGCGCGCGGTCGTCGGGCAAGAACGCGCAGAGCGCCAGCTCCCCCGCTCGCGCAGGGAGCACGGTCCGTCGCCGGCGGCGCGTTCGGACCAACTCGCGCCCCTCGACCTCAAGCGTCCGCCGCACGCTATCCAACGCGGCCCCGGCCGCGTTGACCACCACCGACGCGCGGACAGTGACGGCGTCACCGTTCGCGCGCAGCGTGACGCCCCGCTCAGTGCAACCCGCGACCCGCGCATAGCTTGCAAAGGTCGCGCCAGCGTCGACGGCGTCTTGCAAGTTGGCCAACGTCAAGCGCGCGTCCTCGGTGCGAACATCGAAGACCTGCAACGCGCCCCGCAGCCCGTCCGAGCGCAGCCCCGGGAACGCCGCCACTGCGTCTGATGCCGAGAGACCCCCCGGACGCGGCAGCGTCGCGCGGCCGCCGACGCGCGCGCTGGCC
>JAYYEE010000255.1:0-4045 GCA_036160175.1 Planctomycetota bacterium | reverse complement strand
GAGCAAGTCTTGTTGATCTTGGTCGTCTTGCTGGCGGCCTACTGCTCGTCCGAGAAGTTCGGCGGCGTCGCCCCGATGCCGGTGCGCTACAGCCCGACGGCGCTCGAGTTCGAGCCGGCCGCGTTCACGCAGGCTGCGTTGGTCGACTCTGAGCCCGACGCGATCGTGCGCCGGGACTTCTTCACCGAGCCGAGCGAGACGCGCCCGCTGCCGCCGCGCGAGCTGCAGTTCCCGCCGCGGGCGCCGTTGAGCGTCTGTGGACTGCCGCTTGATCCTGGGCCGGATTTCCGGCACTCGTGGCTGCTGCGGCTCGACGGCGCCGCCGTCGCGGGCGTCAGCATCGCTCGGGGAGTGGACGTCGCTGCGGGCGGCGGCGAGGACGTCGCAGACGGCGGCCAAGACGTAGGCGTCGGGCCGATGAGCGAAGAGCAGGCGCAGCGCCTCTACGACCGACTCTACATTCAGGGGTTGAGCAAGCCGTTCTACGGCGTGCTGGACTCCGCTCAGGGCGCGGACCCCTTTGACCGGGAGCAGCGCACCGACTTCTCTGGGTTCAAGCTGCGCTTCCGCGTCTTCAGCCTGCGAAAGCGGACGCTCGGGCGCGCCCAGCCCTTCGGTGACGCGCCTGGGCTGCAGAAGATCGCGCGCTTCGCCGTCGCCGACACGCTCCGCAACGAGGTGACGCGTCGGGTGCGGGCGGTCCCCACCGGGGACGCGAGCAGGCAAGGGGACCGGCTCGCCCTCATCGAGTGGCTGCTTGAGCAGGCCCAGACCGAGTCTTGGATCTATGAAGAGGCGCTCAAACAGTCAGAGGACTACTTACAGAGTTCGGGCCAGACGCTCGGCGGCCGCCGCGTCATGCAGCGCGTCCTGCGGGCGATGGGCAGCCTGAGCGAAGAGGTCAAGCTCCTGGAGGGCACCTCCGGCGACAATGAGGCGGCCGCGTTCCGTGAGATGGGGCTCGGCGTAGTCAAGGCGCGGCTGGGGCTCTGGGTGGAGGCCGAGCAGCAGCTCGCGCGCGCCGCGGAGCTGGCGCCCACCGATGCCCGCACGCACGGCACGCTCGCGGAGTTCTATCGGTCGCGCGGGCGGACGGTGCCGGCGCTCGCTGCGGCGATGCGGGCGCGTCAGACGCTCGGTAGCGTGCAGGACCCCTCAGAGCGAGGGCGCATCGTCCGCACGATCTTGGGTTGTATGCTCGCTGTCGGCGACTTGGACGCCGCGCGCGAGCTCGCACCGACCGGGTCGGGCGACTCATACCTGCGCGGCTGCGTCGCATACGCTGGCGGTGACATCGTCGCCGCCAAAGCGGCGTTCGAAGGCGCCGCGACGAGCCGGGACGCGGGCGCCGCGCGCCTAGGCCGCGCCGCGTGCATGCTGCAGGCGGGTGAGTGGCAGGAGGCCTACGCGCTCCTGACGCAGATCGCCGATGAGGATCCGCTGCTCCGGCACCGCGCGTGGACGGGCGTAGCGCTGCTGTTCTCCCGCGTTGGCAATTACGAGGACGCGCTCACCTATTGTGACCGCGCGCTCGAAGCGTCGCCGGGCGACGCGTACGCACTCTATCTGAAGGGGCGGACGCTGCGCCTCATGGGGCAATACGGCGACGCTCGCGAGGCGTTGTCGCTTTGTCTCCGCGTGCACGATGACTTCCTCCACGCGGTGGCGGAGATGTCCGCGGTGCAGTCCGGCCTCGGCGACAACGCGGTCGGCACCGATCAGGCTGCTGCTTGGCTGTCGGCGCGACGCTACCTCGACCGCGCCGTCGCGCTCGCTCCGAAGCCCGAGCTCGAACTGCTCGAGCTGCAGGGGCTCCGCGCGTTCCAGACTGCCGACCGGCGCGCCGCGCGGGCCGCCTTTGAGGCGGCCCGCGACCTCGTCGAGAACGACGCGGATCGCGGCTATAGCAAGGGCGCG
Organism: Planctomycetota bacterium; assembly: GCA_036160175.1. Classification (GTDB taxonomy): domain Bacteria; phylum Planctomycetota; class UBA1135; order UBA1135; family UBA2386. The sequence continues at coordinate 2,128 of JAYYEE010000255.1, read as the reverse complement.
TTGGCCGTCGTGGCCTACAGCCTGAACCGCGTAGACGACGCGGTCACCACCCTGGAGCGCGTGGAGCGTGACCTCGGTCGTGACAGCGAGCTGGGCAAGTGGGCGGGCTCGACGTTGGGCAAGATCGAGGTCCACGCGCAGAAGGAGGCGCTCGGCGACACCTTCGACCGCGACAAGCTGGGCGCGCTCTGGAGTTGCGACGCTGACAAGGGGTTGGGCGCCAAAATCCGGGACGGCAAGCTGGTCTTCCGAGGCAAGTTCTCGAGCTCGGGGAGCGGCGAGGTGTTCGCGGAGCGCAACGACGCGATCGCGCGCGGCAAGAACTTCTTAGCGACGTCTGTGGAGATGGCGGTGCTGCCCGGCACCGAGCTCAGCGAGTCGTGGAACGGCCTCGGCATCGAGATCCACCGCGGCAGGCAGGGCGTCGACATGTCGGCGCGCGTGGGCGTCTATCAAGGGCAGCCCATGGTGACCGTGCGCGACGGCCGTGAATCCGACGACAACGCGGCGGTGCGAAAGAAGCTGTCGCCGGCCTTGATGCGGGACAGCGGCGCCCAGCAGCTGGAGTTGCGGGTTGTCCCCAACGGCGCAGACGACGCGCGGCAGATGATCTTGCAGGTCTACTTCAACAACGCGCTTGTGCACAGCCAGCAGCTCAAGCTGCTGACTCGCAGCACGAATACGGCGCTGAAGACGATCGTCTTCACGTCGGGGAACAAGCGCGCCAGCACGGACGTAGCGTTTGACAACTATCAGCTTGAGCGTCGCAAGGAGGCGCGGTGATGAAACCTCAGACTGCACAGCGTGGCTTCACCCTGATTGAGCTGCTGATCGTGATCTCGATCATCGGGATCTTGGCGGCGGTGTTGCTCCCGCGCGTGTTGGACACGGCGAGCACCGCTGATCAGGTCGCGACGGAGGCCACGATGGTCCGCCTCGACACCGCGCTCAAGAAGTTCAGCAACGCGATGGGTTACTACCCGAGCGATGACCTGACCTACCTTGACCGCCGCAAGAAGCCGGATTGGAAGGCTGACAACGGCAAGAACACGGGCATTGAGTCGCTCGGGGTGATGCTGAGTCAGAACAAGAAGGAAGGCTCCACCCTCAGCGACCTGGGCGACGCGCTGGTCAACACGGACGAGGACAGCCACGGACAGCCCCTCCCGTTGCTGGACGGCGTTCGCAGCCGCTACGAGGTCGCAGACGCTTGGGGCACCCCGCTCGTCTACTTCAGCAAGCTCAACATCAGCAAGCCGCAACAAGTCGTCCCGGGGATCGGTGAGCCGACGGTCGCGGTCAAGGCGCGCAAGCGCGAGGACGGCACCTACTACGGTCAGCGCAAGTTTCAGCTGCTCAGCGCCGGCGCGGACCTGACCTTTGGCACGGGCGACGACATCGTGTGGCCGTCCAACTGAGGCGATGAGTGATGGTGGCCAGCAGCGCGCACAACCGAGATCGTCGAGCGGAAGCGGGGTTTACTCTGCTCGAGCTCTTGACCGTCATCGGCATCATCTCGGTGCTGATGGGGATCGGCCTCGGCTACCTTGGTAAGACGGACCCCGAGCTGGTCGCGCAGACCATCCTGCGCGGGGAGCGTCGCTCCGCGCAAATGACGGCGCGCGCCGAAGGGGTGCCGACCGAGGTGTGGGTGCGTCCAGGCGTCGACAACCAGCCTGCGGCCGTGCAGTCCCGGCTGCTCGAGCCCGTCGTGTCCTTCCAGTTCGAGCCAAACCAGCCCTTCCTCGACCCGCGCCTGCGCCCGGCGCTCGCGGGCGAGGAGGTCGCCGCGGGCCGCTTCGGCGCGGCGCGTCGCCCGCACGAAGAAGATCGGCTGCCGCTGCTGCGGTGGCCTGTGCCGCCGCTGCTAGCGGACCTGCGAGACGGCTTCGTGCTGCGCGTGGACGTCTACCTGGAGGAGCGGCGCGGCTGCGTCTTGGTGGATATGCCGCCGATGCTGGAGGTGCGCCTGGACGACCGCCTAGTCCCCGACGCGCGGCTTCGCGTCGTCGACGGGCAAGGGCAAGCGCAGAGAAAATCGCTGCAGTCCTCGCTCTCTGTGCCGCTGCGCCGTTGGTCGACCGTGGAGGTTGGCTATGACGGACGCTCCTTCTGGCTTGAGATTGAC
>JAYYEE010000254.1:0-10577 GCA_036160175.1 Planctomycetota bacterium | reverse complement strand
CTTCGACGGTGCCCATGGCCCGACAGTGTAGCCGCCTCGCCGTCGGATCCGCTGTTCGGCCGCGCTCGTTCGTCGGCCGGCGCTCTCTTAGACTGCCGAGATGGACCTCGGGCTGAGCGGCAAGGTGGCGATGGTGACAGGCGGCAGCAGCGGCATCGGCCGGGCGATCGTGGCGGCGCTCCGCGACGAAGGAGGGCGCGTCGTCGTGGTCGACCGGGACCCGAGCCCCGACGTGGGGGACGACCTGCACGTCGTCCAAGGCGACCTCACCGACGGGTCAACCTGCCAGCGAGCCGTGGGCGAGGCCGTCGAGCGCTTTGGCCAACTCGACGTGTTGGTGAACAACGCCGGGCGGAACGACAGCGCCGGCCTGAGCGCAGGCGCGGCAGCGTTCGCGGCGTCTCTGCAAGCCAACCTCGTGCAGGTCTACGAGATGACGCGCGCCGCCAAGCCCCACCTGGAGGCTGCCTCGGGCAGCGTGGTGAACATCGGCTCTAAGGTCGCCGTGACCGGTCAAGGCGGAACGTCAGGGTATGCCGCGGCGAAAGGGGGCGTGATGGCGCTCACCCGCGAGTGGGCGTTGGAGCTCGCGCCCCAGGGCGTCCGCGTCAACGCGGTGCTGCCCGCCGAGGTGTGGACGCCGCTCTACGAGTCCTGGCTCAAGGGGCTGCCGGACGCCGACGGTGAGCGGGTCCGCATCGAGCGGTCGGTGCCGCTCGGCCAGCGGTTCACGACCCCTGAGGAGGTCGCCGCTACGGCGGTGTTCCTTGCGTCGCCGCGCGCGTCGCACACGACCGGCCAGGTCCTCTACGTCGACGGCGGCTACACGCACTTGGATCGGCGCGCGACAAGCTAGGTCGAGCTTCTGACGGCGAGGTTGCCGCGCGCCGCGCGCGCTCCATACTGGCAGGCGTGAAGCCACGAGACCTCGTCGCCACCGCGCCGATCCCCGGCCACCAGGGAGAGATGCGCTGTTACCACCACGACGGCGACTACGAGGTCTGGGTCGACCAGACGCAGCTGATGAGCACGCGCGTCTACGGCTCCGAAGAGGCGCTGGTTGAGCTCGCGATGCAGCGCCTGGGTCACCGCAAGGCGCCGCGCGTCCTGGTAGGCGGGCTCGGTATGGGCTTCACGCTGGCCCGCGCGCTGGCGCTCGTGCCTGAGCGGGCGGTCGTCGAGGTCGCCGAGCTGGTCCCAGAGATCGTCACGTGGAACCGCGAGCTGTTCGGACACTGCGCGGGCAAGCCGCTGGAGGATCCGCGCGCGCGCGTCATCCAAGGAGACGTCCGCGAGGTGCTGGAGGCGGCGGGCGAGGCCGCGTTCGACGTCGTGCTGCTCGATGTCGACAACGGCCCGCAAGGGCTGTCACGCCCGGGGAACGACAGCCTCTACAGCCGCCCGGGGCTCAAGCTCCTGCGCAAAGCGCTGAAGCACGGCGGAGTGCTCGCGATCTGGTCCTCTGCCGACCACGCGGCCTTCGACGCGCGGCTCCGTCAGGGCCGCTTCCACGTCCAGATCCACCACGTTAAGGCGCGCCGCACCAAGGGCGCGCGCCGAACGATCTGGGTGGCGATGGCGACTTGAGCCGGCGGCTCAGAACGTCCAGCGCATCTCGACGAAGCCCATCTTTCGGTCGCCGCCGTTAGGCGAGTTGGGCGCGTCCTCGAAGAACCCGCCGCCGACGAGGTAGGCGCCGCCGACCTCAAGGAACATGTTGCCGGGCAGGAGGTCGTAGCGGGCGCGCAGCTCGTACTGCTGGCCGACGTCGTCACCGGCCGCGCCGCTCGGGTCCCGGACCTTTGACTTGGCCCAGGCGTCGGTCGCCGACGCCAAGCGCAGGTCGCGCGCCGAGAGCATGATCCAGGTGTCCGACGTCGGGCGGACGGAGAAGCGCAGCTCAGGCGTCATGAAGTTCGTGCGCTGCACGAAGCCCAAGAGGCCGGTCGGGCAATACTCGAAGCGCGGAGCGCCGTAGAGGCTGTCGAAGCGGTTGTTCTCGCCGTCGTTGGGGTCGTCGTCACCCGACGCGTAGTCATAGGCGACCTGCACGATCCAGTCGTAGGCGGAGTCCCATCGGTAGCCGAGCGCGACGCGACCGAACCAAGCGCGGTGCTCGAGGTCTACGTCGCTGTCCTTGCTCGCCTGCGACCGCCCGACTTGGCCCGTGAGCTCGACCTCGCCGTGCCAGTCGCCCTTCTTCGACGGGCGGTGGAAGCGGATGCCCGGCGTCATGATCTCTCGGTTGGTGGAGTCGGGGGCGTCCTCGCGCAGTCCGTAGACGTAGGCCTCTGCCTTGACGCGCTCGCTGACGTTCCGCGACGTGAACGCGCCGAAGAACTGCAGGTCCTTGTCCTGATCGTCCCACTCAAACTCGTTGTCCCGGAGCGCTTCGGCGTCGAAGGGGCGCCGCCGTACAGGCATCGTCCAGAAGACCCGGGCCTGCTGCCCTTTGTCGTCCTTCCAGAGGTAGTCGAGCCCGGTGAACGTGTTGACCGTGTTGCGGAAGCCGTTCCGGATGACGAAGCGCCTGCTGCCGAGCGACATCGTGTAGCGGCCGGCGAGCAGGCGGCTGGTGTGCCCGTGCTCGGCGTCCAAGTTGTAGATCACGTTCGCTTCGACGAAGTCCGCGGGGTTGCTGAACGCCGTGCTCGCTTGGCGATTGTCGTTGTTGCCCCAGGCTCGCGAGTCCATCACCTCAGCGGTGCCGCCGAACTCCTTCAGGTCGATGTCGGCGCGGACGCTCGTCCGCACGAACCACTGGTCCTCGGCGACGGGGCGGTTGCCGGCGCGGAACTGCTTGTCGAGCGACTCGTAGCGCGTGCGGTGGCGGCCGCTGAACTTGATCCACGGGCGCCAGCTCTCTCCGGCAGAAGGGCCCATGAGCCAGTCGTTGAGCCGGAACGGCTTCTTCGGCGGGTCCTGTGCGAGCACCGTCGAGCAAGAGATGGAGAGCGCGGTCACGCCAGCGAGGCGCTGGGCCGCCGAGATCAAAGATCGGTTCACGTTCGTTCGGAGTGGGGGTGGAAGGGTCAGTCTCCGGTCGCGCGCAGTTCGCGAACGAATGAGAGGGTTGCTCGGCACGCGGCGCCGTAGAAGCCGCGGTCTGCGAGCGCGTGTTGCAGGGCTAGCTCGGCCCAGGGGAGGTGGTGTTCGACCAGCAAGCGCGCGAGCTCGGGGCGGGCTTCATGCAGCTCGGCCCACAGCAGCAGCACGCAGCCGAGGTGGTCAGGCGCCGCGCCGCGCGCGCGTTCGGTGAGCTCGAGGTTGGCGGCCTCGGCGATGCGGCGGACGCCTGCGGCGGGGTCGCCGTCATACTGGCCGTTCCGCCACAGCGACTGCACGGGCGGCAGCGCGGCCTCAGGGTGCAAGAACAGCTCGAAGTAGCGCTGACCAAGCGACGGGAGCTCGTCGTCGTGGGGGACCGCGACCTCGAGCGCCGAGAGGGCGTCCGCGACGTCAGGATCGCGCAGCTCGGCGAGCGTCGCCGCGTCCAGCTCGCGGAGCAGCACGCGCCCGAACAGGCGCGCCGCGGCAGCTAGCTGCCAGGTTGAGGCTTCGTCGCTCACGTGACCTTGGTCACTCGGACCACGGTGCTGTTGAAGGCTTGCTGGCCGGAGATCGGGTCCGGCGAGATGGGCAGCACGTTGTTCTGCGCCCAGCCGTTGCCCGTGTTCTGCACCCACTTCTTCGGGTCGCCGCCGGAGCGGTCCTCCCACCACATGTTGCGCTCCCAGTCGGCGTCGCGCATCGCTTGGTTCTCGTAGCCCTCGGTCTCCTCGCCGAGGTCGCGGCTGCGCTTGGCTTGCGCGACGGACGTGTAGGCGAAGTGGCCGAGCGAGTTGCTGATCGCGATCGCCTTGGGGTGCACCGCCTTGGTCACGTAGACCGGCAGCTCGAGCTCGCCGTCGACCTCGCCTTGGCCGAGGCCGAGCTTGGGGGCCATGTTGTCGATGTGCTTGCTGCGCCACGCCTTCAACCGCACGAAGTCGCCGTCCTTGACGCCGAACTTCGCCGCGGTGTCCGGGTGCAGCCACGCCGGGTTGCTGTGCACGATCTCTGAGCACCACTTGAGGTTGGCGGTGCGGCCGTGGTTGTGCACGTTCCACTTGAACGAGGTCATGACGAGCTCGTCGTCGGCCATGCCGACGTGCTCCTCGACCTGGGTCCAGGTGGGCCACGCGGGCAGGTCGTACTCGTGGCCCTTGTGGTAGTCGGGGCGGTTCTTGCCCTTGCTGTTGGCGAGCGCTGCGAGCTTGCTGACGTCCTCGTTGCGGCCGAGCATCGGCACGAAGTCGGACTTCACCTCGAGCTTGCGCGACGGCGTCTTGAAGCCGCGCACTGGCTGGCCCTTGTGCAGGATGCCGATGCCCTTGCCGCTCTTGGTGATGATGCCGGTCTCGGGGTCGGTCTCGCTGCCGGCCATCTCGTCAGCGGACAGCGGCTCGAGGTAGGGCGCGAAGTAGGGCTTCTGCTCAGGGTCCTCGTAGGCGCCCTCGGCCTCCAAGAACGCCATCGGCGAGTCGTACTTGGACGCGTCGTAGGGCACGTTCGCGGTGTGCTTCTCCATGTAAGCCCGGATGTCGGTCTTCTCCGGGTACCACTGCGCCATGTCCGGGCCGACGCGATGCGCTAGCTCGGCGAAGATCTCGCGCACGTCCTTGGACTCGCCGAGGCCCTCGACCATCGGGCGGCGCATCGAGAGGTAGGGCTTCAGGTTGTAGGCGCCGCGCGCGTCGACGTCCCAGCGCTCCATGTAGGTCGCCCAAGGCAACACCATGTCCGCGAACGACGCGGTCTCGTTGAGGAACGGGTTGATGCAGACGTGGAACCCGATCTTGTCCTCGTCGAGCAGGACGTTCTTGGTCGTCTTCGTCTCCGGCCAGGTGAGCGGGGAGTCGATGTTGTAGGTCATGTACAGCTGGATCCGCGCGCGGTCCTGCTGCAGGTAGTGGTAGACGATCTCGCCGACCTTCATCTTGTTCCAGACGTTCGACAGCACGAACTCCGGCGGGTCCGCGAGCAGCGAGCCGACCTTCGGCTTCGGCGGCATCTTCGGCTCGGGGAACCGCTTCTTGTCGTAGCCGCCGGTCCACATCCAGCAGAGCCCGCCGGGCTTGCCGACCGAGCCGACCAGCACGTTGAGCAGGATGATGCAGCGGTCGTTGGTGTAGCCGTTGACGTGCGCGCTGGAGCCGCGGTTGCACATCGTGGTCGCGGCGGGGGCAGCCGCGGCGAACTCGCGCGCGATGCGACGGATCGTCTCGGCGGGGATCGTCGAGGTCTCTTCGGCCCACTCCGGGGTGTACTGCTTGATCTGCTCCCAGAGCTCTTCGAGCGGCACGTTGGCCCAGTCCGCGAAGAACTCCGCGTCGTAGAGCTTCTCGCTGATGATGGTGTGCGCCATGCCGAGCGCGACGGCGCCGTCGGTGCCCGGCGAGGGCATGTAGAACTCGTCGCTGTTCCCGGCGGTGTTCGACATCCGCACGTCGAAGGTCACCAGCTTGGCGCCGTTGTCGAAGCGACCGCGCTGGATGCGCTGCGCGCCGGCGACGTGGCCCTGGTGCGCTTCGAACATGTTCGAGCCGAAGTTCAGGATGTACTTCGAGCGCTCGTAGTCTCCGAGGTCCCAGTCGGACTCGAACAGATACGTCAGCGCCGCGGCGCGGCGCGAGGCCGAGCACAGGCCGCGGTGGTTGAGCGCGGTGTTGGTGCCGAACGCGCGCAGGAAGCGGTTGATCGCGTCCTTGCTGCGGTTGCGGCCCTGGTGGAAGGCGAACTCCTCGGGCTTGCCTGACTCGCGGACCTTCTTCAGGCGCGTCGCGAGCTCGTCGTACGCTTCCTCCCAGGTGATGCGGCGCCACTTGCCGCCGCCGCGCGGTCCGACGCGCTTGAGGGGGTAGAGCAGGCGCTCGGGGTGGTATTGGTGGTTGAGCGCAGCCTGGCCCCGCGCGCACAGCTTGCCGCGCGAGTTGGGGTCCATCGGGTTGCCCTCGACCTTGAGGATGCGGCCGTCCTTCACGTGGCCTGTGATGCCGCAGACCGTCGAGCACAGCTGGCACATGCCGTGCACCTTGGTCGTGCCCTTGTATTTGTCCGGGTCGGGGAAGCGGACCTTTCGGTTGGGCCCCGGGAGCTGGCACACGCCCGGCATGTGCTGGTCGCCGAGCTCGTAGGGGACGCCCTTGCCGGCCTCCCAGATGCGCAGGCTCTCTTCCTTGGACGCCATGTCCAGGCCAGCGCTGCGGCCGCGAGGCGCGCCCGCGCAGGCCGCGACCGTCGATCCAGCCGCGAGCGCCGCGCCGAGCTTCAGGAAGCCGCGGCGGCTGCTGCCCGCTCCGTCCTTGCGAGGCGCGCTCACTCGGCGCCTCCCTTCTTCCACTGGTAGACGCTGTAGGCGTCGTTGTGGTAGCTCTCGCCCTCCTTCGGGATCTTGGGCTCGAACTCCTCGATCGGGCGGTCCTTGCTGTGGCCGAACCACATCCGCGGCTTGGTGCCCTTCTCGGGGCGTAGCTGGCCGAGCTCGTCCTCGGCCTCAAGCTTCGCCTTCATCTTGCTGACAGAGGACTCGGGGTCGTTGAGGTCGCCGAAGTAGAGCGCCTCGCTCGGGCAGGTCGACACGCACGCGGGGTCCATGCCGACGTCGACGCGGTGCGTGCAGTTGTGGCACTTGATCGCTTGGTTGGCGACGGGGTCGATGTAGATCGCGCCGTAAGGGCATGCGTCACGGCAGGCGCCGTGTCCTGAGCATGAGTCGTAGTCGACCTGCACGGAGCCGCCCGCGCCCTTGTGCATCGCGCCGCACGGGCACGCCTTGATGCACGGCGCGTCCTCACAGTGCTGGCAGGCCATCGGGACCATGATCCGCGCCAGTCCACCCTGCTGCTTCTCGTAGTCGTGGTAGATGGTCTGACGGATGTAGCTACCAAGGGGCACGTCGTTCTCGGCCTTGCAGGAGACCTCGCAGCCGTGGCAGCCGAAGCAGCGCCGCACATCGACCACCCAGCCGAACTTCTTGCCGTCGTCGGGGGCCTGCATGCGCTCCTTCCAGTGCTCCTCCTTGAGGAACAGGTCGGAGCGCACTGGGTCCTGTGGCCCCTGCGCGGCTGCGCCGCCGGCGACGGCGGCTGCCGCGGTGCCGGTGAGGAACTCACGGCGGTCGACGCCGCTTGCTGCCTTGGCGCTAGCGCCTGGCTTGCAGGAGCAGTCCGCGCCCTTGCTGCATGCGTTCGGATCTTGCATCGGTGGTGTCGTCGATCGGCCGACCGACGGGCACCACGACGCTGCAGCTCACGGGGAGACGCAGCACGACCGTGCCACCGCCGAACGGCCGGAACTCGATCAAGTGGGGCTACGGCGCTGCAGCAGGGCGCAGAGGGGTGCGTGCTGCTGCGGCGACATGCGCAGAAAGCTAAGCCCCAGGGGGGGCATGTCCAGCAATAACAGAGAACCGGTCGCGGGCGGTCTATTGGCCGCGCGGCAACGCCTCGCCGGCGCGGTCCTGGTAGAAGTCCTTGATCTGCTGCCAGCATTCCTGCGCCGTTTCGGCGTAGCTGATCAGGTCTAGGTCCTGAGGCGAGATCGTGCCTTCCTCGACGAACAGGTCCCAGTTCACGAGCCTGCTCCAGTAGTCCCGGCCGAACAAGATCACCGGGATCGGCTGCATGCGCTGGGTCTGGATCAACGTGAGCGCTTCGAACAGCTCGTCCATGGTCCCGAAGCCGCCTGGGAAGGCGACCATGGCCTTCGCGCGCATCAGGAAGTGCATCTTGCGGATCGCGAAGTATTTGAACTCAAAGCAGAGCGACGGCGTGATGTAGCTGTTGGGCTCCTGCTCGAACGGGAGCGTGATGTTGAGCCCGATCGACTTGGCCCCGACGTCGAAGGCGCCGCGGTTGGCCGCCTCCATGATCCCCGGGCCGCCGCCGGTGCAGATCACGTAATCGCAGGTGTCGTCGATCTGGCAGCTGCCGGAGACGATGCGCCCAAACTCGCGCGCCTCATCGTAGTAGTGAGCCTTCTTGAGCACGTTCTCGGCGATCCGGACCGCGCGCTGCGCGTGCTCGTCGCCTGGCGCGGACGCGAGGGCGGCTTGAGCCGCGGCTAGGCGCTCCTCAGCGTCGACTTTCTCTACGACGCGGGTGCCGCCGAAGACGACGACGGTGGAGCGCACGCCCTGCTCCTGCTGGATCATCTCGGGCTTGAGCAGCTCGAGCTGGAGCCGGACCGGGCGCAGGTCCTTCCGCGTCAGGAAGTCCGTGTCCGTGTGCGCTTGTCGATACGACGTCGACTGCCGGATCGCGGCGATGCGGTAGCTGTGCGCTTGCGCGTCGTCTTGGCTCTGTGGGGTGGGTTTGTCGGTCATCCAGGTCCTCCGTATGGGCAGGGTTGGCCTGTCCGTAGGGAGTCATCGGCATTTGGGCGAGAAGCGCCGGACCCTTCTCGCGCGAGTTCGCGATACGGTGGTGGCATGGGAGCCACCGCGCCGCGCCTGACCTACTGCAGCAACGTGCATCCGGCGGCAGACCTTAGCCAGCAGCTCGCCGCGCTGCGGGAGCACGTGCGCCCGATCGCGTCGGCCGCGGCCGGCGCGGGGCGAGGCTTCGGCCTCGGCGGCTGGTGGCCGGCGCGGCTGGTCGACACCCTCTACACCGACGATGGCGCGCGCGAGGAGTTGGCCGCCGCGCTCGATCGATGCGCGGCACCGCTCGGGACGTTGAACGTGTTCCCGCTCGGCGACTTCCACCAAGCGGTCGTCAAGGCTTCGGTCTACGCGCCGGACTGGGGGGAGGAGGAGCGGTTGCGCTACACCATCAGGTGCGCAGAGGTCGGCGCCGCGCTGATGAAGCCTGGCGACGTGCTGCCGATGTCGACGCTACCGCTCGGCTACCGCGGCCCCGCTGACGCGCCGGCCGACCGGCAGCTCATGGCGCGCAACCTCGCGCGCGCGGCCGCGGCGCTGGCGGAGGTCGAGGACCGGACCGGCGTGCGATGTGTGCTCGCGTTGGAGCCCGAGCCCAACTGCCTGTTAGAGACCGCGGCGGAGGCCGGTGATTTCTTGGAGCAGCGCGTGCTCGACGCCAAGACCGAGGCGGCGGTGCCCCATGAGACCTTGCGCCGGCACCTGGGCGTCTGCGTCGACCTCTGCCACCTCGCGGTGGTGGGAGAGGACCCGCTCGACGCGCTCGCTGGCTTGCGTCGACGCGGCGTCGCGGTCCCGAAGATCCAGGTCTCCTCGTGCCTGGAGGTGCGGGATCCGGCGGGGCTCGACGAGCTGTTGACGTTCGAGGAGCCGCGCTACCTCCACCAGACCAAGGCCGCGAGCGGGGCGCGGGCGCTCGACCTCGACGAGGTGCGCGCGCGGCAAGGGGAGTTCCGCGCCGGCGGTCGAGTGCGCACGCACTACCACGTCCCGCTCGACTGGGACCGAGCGGGCGCGTTCGGCTCCACGCAAGCGGAGGTGCGGCGGGTGCTGCAGGCGCTCGCGGCTGCGCCGGACGAGGCGCCGCTGCTCGAGGTCGAGACCTACACGTGGTCGGTGCTCGGCGACGCGTTCGGCGACGCTCCGCTCCACGAGCGCATCCAGCGCGAGCTCGATTGGGTCGCCGGGTTCTGGAAAAACGGAGCGCCAGCGCCGACCGTTCGTATCCCGGGCTGCAACGACTGACCGATGATCCACCTCCGCGACGTCTCCAAGAGCTACTCTCGCGGCGAGCAGGCTGTGCTCGCGTGCGCCGTCGACCGCCTCGACGTCGAGGCCGGTGAGCAGGTCGCGTTGATCGGGCGCTCAGGCACCGGCAAGACCACCCTGCTGCATATCCTCGCAGGCATCCTCCGCGCCGACCGCGGCGAGGTCGAGATCGTCGGACAGCGGCTGGATCAGCTCGGCGAGGCCGCGCGCGACCGGCACCGCGGCCGTCACATCGGGATGGTCTACCAGACGTTCAACCTGCTGCAGCCGTTCACGGCCCTGGAGAACGTGCTGATGGGGGCGCTGTTCGGCCGCGGGGCTGGCGGCGATGCGCGGCAGCGCGCCGAAGCGCTGCTGCAGCAGGTCGGCTTAGCGGACCGCATGCACCACCGGCCCTCGGAGCTGTCGGTCGGGCAGGTGCAGCGCGTCGCGATCTGTCGCGCGTTGATCAACGACCCCGAGCTGGTGCTGATGGACGAGCCGCTGGGCAACCAGGACAAGGCGACAGGGGGCCAAGTGCTCGACCTGCTGCTGCAGATCGCGTCGGACGACGGCAAGACCGTCGTGATGGTCACGCACGACCCCGAGTCTGCCGCGCGCATGGAGCGCACGGTCGACCTCGCGACCCTCCGCGGCGCAGAGGTGGGCGCGTGAAGCTCGTCTCGATCAGCCTCCGGAACCTGCGCATTCGCCTGGTCGCGACCGTGCTGACGACGATGTCCATCGTCGTCGCCACCGCGCTCTACGCCGCCATCCTGACGATGGCGGAGCAGACCGAGGCGCGCTACGAAGGAAGCATCGGCGGCTACCAGGCAATCGCCGGCCCGAACGGCGCCAGCGAGCTCGAGGTGGTGCTCAACACCATCTTCAACGTCGGCGAGGCGCC
>JAYYEE010000253.1:0-7123 GCA_036160175.1 Planctomycetota bacterium | reverse complement strand
GTGGCGTGGCAAAGATCCTGCTTGGTGAACCCGACCTCCCGCTCACGACGCTGGTCGCGCTGAGCCGCCCGAAGAACCGCGTCGCGCTGACGGACCGCAGCAAGAAGGCCGTCGACGCTTGTCGGGGCACCGTAGACCGCGCGGTGGCAAAGGGCGCGACGATGTATGGCATCAACACCGGCTTCGGAAAGCTGGCCGGGGTTCGGATCGCTGACGAGCAGCTCGGGCAGCTGCAGCGGAATCTGCTGCTCAGCCACGCGACAGGGGTCGGTGAGCCGTTGACCGTCGCGCAGAGCCGGCTCGCGTTCGCGCTCCGCATCCACAACCTCGCGCTCGGCAGCTCGGGCGTGCGCCGCGAGTTGATCGAGCAAGCCATCGCGCTCTGGAACGCCGACATGATCCCGGTGATCCCGTCGCAGGGGTCGGTCGGGGCGAGCGGTGACCTCGCCCCCCTTAGCCATATGGCGTTGCCCCTGATCGGTTGCGGTGAGGTGCACTGCGACGGGAAGGTCTTGAGCGGCGCCGCCGCGCTCCGGCGGCTCAAGCGTCAGCCGATCGAGCTCGCTGAGAAAGAGGGGCTCGCGCTGATCAACGGCACCCAGATCATGACGGCCATCGGTTGCCTCGTCGTCGACGAGGCGATGCGCCTCTGCCGGGTCGCGGACATCGCGTGCGCGATGTCGATCGAGGCGTTGCGCGGCAGCCAGCGGCCGTTCGACCCGCGCGTTCACGAAGTCCGGCCGCACGAGGGCCAGATCGCGACGGCGGCAAACATGCGTGCGCTCCTGCAGGACAGCGCGGTCATGGAGAGCCACAGGGACTGCGACAAGGTCCAGGACGCCTACTCGATGCGGTGCTCGCCGCAGGTCCACGGCGCGGCGAAGGACGGCGTGCGCTACGGGCTCGACGTGCTGGTCACCGAGGCGAACTCGGTCACGGACAACCCGCTAGTCTTCCGCGGGGACGTCATCTCCGCCGGGAACTTCCACGGCCAACCGGTCAGCCAAGCGCTCGACTTCGTGAAGGTCGCGGTGAGCACGTTGGCGAACATCAGCGAGCGGCGGATCGAACAGCTCGTGAACCCCGACATCTCTGGTCTGCCGCCCTTCTTGGCTAAGGACCCGGGCCTTGAGTCCGGCTTCATGATCCCGCAGGTCGTCGCCGCTGCCCTGGCGAGCGAGAACAAGACGTTGGCCCATCCGGCGAGCGTGGACACGGTGCCGACCAGCGCCAACCGCGAGGACCACGTCTCGATGGGGGTGACCGCGGCTCGGCACGCGGATCGGGTGGTGGCCAACACGGCCAAGGTCCTGGGCATCGAGCTCCTCTGCGCCGCGCAGGGGCTCGACCTGGGCGCTCCGCTCAAGCCGGGGCTCGGCGTGGCAGCGGCGCGGCGCGCGCTGCGCCGCCGCGTCGCTGGGCTGGACGGCGACCGTTACCTCGCGCCGGACCTGGCCGAGGCCGAGCGGGTCGTCCGCGACGGCAAGCTGGTTGAGGCGGTTGAGAGGAAGATCGGCAGGCTCGCTGTCTGAGCAGCGAGGTTCTGTAACATCCCGTCTAGGGGGCTGCGGGCCGGCGTCCTAGGCACAGGCACGGCGAGCGGAAGGGCTGGCCGGGGATGCGCGGGCGAGCGGCTTGCGCCGCCGCTTCACGAACGTCACGCTACTGCCATGACCGACCAACCGACGTCGACCAGCACCGAATCTACCGTCTGCCGCGCGCCGCGCGGGACGGAGTTGACCTGCGCCAACTGGCAGATCGAGGCGGTCTACCGGATGGTCCAGAACAACCTCGACCCGGAGGTCGCAGAAGACCCGGAGAACCTGATCGTCTACGGGGGGCTCGGCAAGGCGGCGCGCAACGCCGAGGCGCTGCACAAGATCCTCGCGACGCTGCGGCGCTTGCAGCCAGACGAGACGATGTTGGTCCAGTCGGGTAAGTGCGTTGGCGTGTTCAAGTCGCACGTCGACGCGCCGCGTGTCTTGATCGCGAACAGCAACCTCGTCGGCGATTGGGCGAACTGGGATGAGTTCCGGCGCCTCGACAAGCTCGGGCTCATCATGTACGGCCAGATGACCGCCGGCAGCTGGATCTACATCGGCAGCCAGGGCATCGTCCAGGGCACCTACGAGACGTTCGTCGCTGCCGCGAAGAAGCACTACGACTCGAACCTCAAGGGGAGGTTGGTGGTCACCGCGGGCCTCGGCGGGATGGGTGGAGCGCAGCCCCTCGCGATCACCATGGCCGGCGGCGTCTGTCTCGCGGCCGACGTGGAGGGGTGGCGTATCGACAAGCGCCTGGAGACGAAGTACCTCGACGAGCGGATCGACGACCCGAAGCAGGCGCTCGCGGCGGCGCAGGCGAAAGCCGCCGCCGGGGTGCCGTGGTCGATCGGCGTGTGCTGCAACGCTACGGAGCTGCTGGAGACGATCCGCGACCAAGGCGTCGTGCCGGACATGCTCACGGATCAGACCTCCGCGCACGACATGCTCGTCGGCTACATCCCCGACGGCATGTCGGTGGAGCAGGCCAACGTGATGCGGGATCAAGACCCGCAGCGCTACCTCGAGGAGTCAGGGCGGACCTGCGCGCGGCACGTCGCGCTGATGCTCGAGCTGCAAGAGAAGGGCGCGATCACCTTCGACTACGGCAACAACGTGCGGACGGAGGCGAGGGACCATGGCGTCGCCGAGGCCTTCCGGATCCCAGGCTTCATCCCCGAGTACATCCGCCCGCTCTTCTGTCACGGCCGCGGCCCGTTCCGCTGGGTCGCGCTCAGCGGGGATCCGAAGGACATCCAGCGCACCGACGAGCTGGCGTTGGAGATGTTTGCGGACAACGAGTCGCTGTGCACTTGGATCAAGAAGGCCCAGGAGAAGATCGCGTGGCAAGGCTTGCCGTCGCGGATCCTCTGGCTGGGCTACGGCGAGCGGGCGAAGTTCGGGCTCGCCGTCAACGAGCTGATCCGCACAGGCGAGATCTCTGCGCCGATCGTCTTCGGCCGCGACCACCTCGACTGCGGCTCGGTGGCGTCGCCGTATCGCGAGACGGAGGCCATGAAGGACGGCTCGGACATGATCGCCGACTGGCCGCTGCTCAACGGCATGTTGGCCGTCGCCTCTGGCGCCACGTGGGTGTCGCTGCACCACGGCGGCGGCGTCGGTATGGGGAAGTCGATCCACGCCGGCCAAGTGACGGTGGCCGATGGCACCGAAGAGGCCGCGGCGCGGATCCAGCGGGTGTTCACGTGTGACCCCGGCATGGGCATCGTGAGGCACGCGGACGCAGGCTACGAGGATGCCCAGCAATTCGCCGCCGACCACGACGTCGACCTCGGCGGGTGAGCGCGCGCATGCGGCGCGGGTTTGTGAACGAACAACTTCTCGCGCTTGGAGTTTGGCGGCAGATCTCTTAGCATCCCGCGCGTCGTTGGGCGGTCATCCCGGCGGCGAACACTGGATCCAAGAGATAGGGGTGCGGCCGCGACTCGGTCAACTGCGGGTAGCTCTCGCGGAGTCGACGACGCTCCCAACGGTATAGCCGGGCTCAGCCCGGGCTGGAGGGCAGCATGAAGCAGAACGAACGGTTGTTGGTCTACGCGGTGACGGGCTTTCTGGCGCTGATCCTGGTCGTCGCGATCTTCTTCGGCGACACGCCGTCGCCGGCGGAGTCGGCTCGCGAGTCGGGCGGGACGAGCCTCAGCGACATCCTCAACGCGGAGCAGGAGCCCGCGCAGTCGGCGTCCGCGCGGGACGCGGCGGCGAAGTCCACGACCGGGCTCAGCGGCCCGGTCGCCGCGACGTTCGAGCAGCCGCTGCGGGTCCAGGCGCCGAGCCCGGCGACGCTGGTCCGACAGAAGCTCGGGGCCTACTCGAAGGAGCGGAGCGACCGACGCGTCACCGTTAAGGCCAACGACGGCTGGGGCGTGCTCGCCCAGCGGTGGTTGGGCGACAGCAGCCGCGCCGAGGACATCCAGTGCCTCAACGAAGACACCCAAGTCTTGCGCGAGGGGCAGACGGTCTTGGTCGAATGGGTCGACGACGAGGTGCTCTTGGAAGGCCTCGCCGCCTCTGAGACGCCGACGTTGCTCGGCGCAGACGCGCCGTCGCCGACCGCATCGGCTGGCGTCCCGGCGCCGGCGTCGTCGTCCCTCACCGGCGTCTTGACGCCTGCGATCGCGAGCCGCACGGACGTCGCCGACGTCGCCCCTGCAGCCGCCGCCGCGGCGCTGGTGCTCTATGAGATCCAGGCTGGCGACAGCCTGTGGAAGATCCTCGACAAGCGCTTCGAGACGCGTCAGGTGCCCGCGATGATCGAGCGCACCAAAGAGCTGAACCCGGGCATGGACCCCGGCAACCTCAGCGTCGGCAAGAAGATCAAGCTGCCGAAGAGCGCGCAGTAGCTGCGCGGAGCGGCCGACCGCGGCGTTGACTGCGCGTCGGCTGGCGAGCTTAGCGGCAGGCTACTTTAGCCCGTACCGATCGAGCTTCTTGTAGAGGTTGCTGCGCTGCAGCTGGATGTTCTCAGCGGTGCGCTTGATGTTGCCGCTGAACTCAAGCAGCTTGCGCCGCAGAAACTCCTTCTCGGTGGCTGCGCGGAAGTCTTCGAGCCGCTCGAACGCGAACCAGTCAGGGTTGCCCTCCTCGGATCGAGCCGCTGCGCCCGGCGTAGCGGTTCCCTCAAGGTCTGCCACCTGAAGCTCGGCGGCATCGGCGAGCACCGCGGCGCCCTCGAGCACGTTCTTCAGCTGGCGGACGTTGCCGGGCCACGGCTGGCGTCGCAGCCAGTCGTAGGCGAGCTGATGGAGGCATCGACGCCCGAGCCCGTTGCGCTGCGTCGCAGCTTTGAGGAAGTGGTCTGCGAGCATCGCTACGTCCTCTGGGCGTTCGCGCAGCGGCGGTAGGTGCACGCGGATGACGTGCAGGCGGTAGTAAAGGTCTTCGCGGAAGGTCTTCTCGGCGACCATTTGCTCCAGGTCCTGGTTGGTCGCTGCGAGGACGCGCACGTCGACCTCGGTCGCGGCTTGGCTGCCGAGCCGCTGGAAGGAGCCCTCCTGCAGCGCCCGCAGCAGCTTGGCTTGCATCGGCAGCGGCATGTCTCCGACTTCATCGAGGAACAGCGTCCCGCCGTCGGCCAGCTCGAAGGCGCCGGCGCGGGCGCGCTCGGCGCCGGTGAAGGCGCCCTTCTCATGTCCGAACAGCTCGCTCTCTGCCAAGTCCGCTGGGATCGCCGCGCAGTTGACCGCGAGGAACGCCGCCGCGCTGCGTTTGCTCTGCAGGTGCAGTTGCCGCGCGACGAGCTCTTTGCCGGTGCCGTTTTCCCCGGTGATCAGCACCGCGACGTCGGTCGGGGCGGCCTTCTGGATGGCCGCGCGGACGCCTTCGATCGCGGCGCTGGAGCCGAGCATTTGCTGCTCGGACTGGATGGCCTCGCGGAGCGCCTCGTTCTCGCTCTGGAGCCGGCTGGTCCGCAGGGCGTTTTGGATGGAGAGGAGCACCCGGTCGGACTCAAACGGCTTCTGCAGAAAATCATACGCGCCGCGGCGTACTGCGAGGACGGCCGTCTCGAGGTCGCCGTGGCCCGAGATCATCACGACCGGCAGCTCCGGCCGCGCGGCCTTGAGCTGCTGCAGGACCTCCAGGCCGTCTAGGTCCGGCAGCTTGACGTCGAGCAGGACGAGGTCTACGTCTGGCTCCAGGGCCCTAGCGAGCCCCGAAGGGCCGTCCTCGGCCTCGACGGTGGTCCAGCCGTCGAAGTTCAGCGCGAACGCGAGCTCCTCTCGCACCGCCCGGTGGTCGTCCACGATCAGCACGGTCGCTGCTTCGGTCATGTCGGTCCGTTGTAGCGGGCTGCGGCGGTGGTGTCAGCGGCGAAGGGGGAGGGGGGTCGGCGGCCCGCCCCGGCCGCCAGTGGGGCGGCGGCCCGCCCGGGACCGGGCCGTGTCACCGGGGGCTCCCGCCCGCTTTCCGTGGCTCCACGAGGGTTCGTCTACTTGACCACGAAGCGTCGGAACATAGCATTCGACAGTCCTTTCCGACCCAGATGTGTCGGTGAGGGGGCTTCAGCGCAGGGCAGACCCAAGGCCCGGCGCGCTGCAGCGATTTGTCCGAGCCCTCACCAGACCCCTACCGCATCCGAATCTCCTAAGGAGTCCGTTTTCATGGCCCGCCCGTTCCATTCGTCTCTCTTGGCCGCTGTCGTCGCCGTCGTCGTCGGCGGTTCGGCCCTGGCGCAGAGCTCGCTTCAGGAAGCCGTCAACCTGCTGCGCGTTAACAAGAAGGACGAAGCCGTCGCCAAGCTGCAGGAGATCCTGTCCGACGACCCGTCGAACGAAGAGGCGCACGAGCTCTACACCTCGGTCTCGCAGGACGAGTGGTTCATGCTGATGACCGAGGCGGGGGAGGTCCAGAAGATCGCCCGCTCGATCCTCGAGCGAGCCAAGACGGTCGCGCGCGAGCGCTCGCGCGATGAGGACGCGATCCAGGCGTTGGTCGACACGGCGACGGACGGCGACAACGACTACGACGCTCGCCGCGTTGCGGTCGCGAAGCTCATCAGCGATCACGGCGAGTTCGCGGTCCCGACGCTGCTGAAGCTCCTCGGGAACGCCGACGCGCCGGACGCCCAGCTCCACGCCATCAGCGTCTGCTCACAGCTCAACACGATCGCGGTCCTGCCGCTCATCGAGGCGCTGAAGAGCAGCAACGACCTCGCGGTGCAGAACGTCGCGGCGGCGCTCAACCTGATCGGCGACGCGCGCGCGCTGCCGATGATGAAGCACCTCGCAGGAGACGCACGCACCAACATCGCGACGATCGCGCAGAAGTTCGTCGCCAAGATGGGCGCGGGCGGCGACGCCGTCTCGATGATGCTCGCGCAGTCGCGCGACTACCTAAAGGGTAACGTCCCGGTGGGCGGCTTCAGCGACGTGGTCTGGACACTTCGGGACGACGCCTTGGTCGCCACAGACGTGCCTGCGGTGCTCTACGCCGCCGAATTGGCAAAGTCGGTCGCGGCGGACGCGGTGCGCCTCGCGCCGGCGAGCGTCGAGGCGCGCAGCGCGCTGGCCGCAGCCAACCTCGCAGAGGCGAAGCTGATCGAGGATTCGATCGCGGCCGGTGAC
>JAYYEE010000252.1:0-3405 GCA_036160175.1 Planctomycetota bacterium | reverse complement strand
GCCACGTTCCTGGATCTGCGTCAGCTGTTGATGGGCATTCAGGAGGGCCCGCGGCGCCTGTGATTGTAGGGACCCAAGGCTTTTCGTCAGCGACTCGGGGTCCAGCACTGCCTTGGGGTCAGGCGGGAGTCGCCCGGCGAGCCGTGACGTCGCCTGCTGGACGCGCTCTGCTAGGGACCGCAGTCGCCGGCTGGCGATCTCGCTAAGCGTTGCTCGGTCTTCTGCGCCATCCAACGCGTGGCTGTAGGCCAAGATGGCGTCATGAACTCGTCCTGCAGCGAGCGTCTCTGCGGCGCGCTGCATCTTCGCGGCGGTCGCGGCGCGCGCCGCCGCAGCCTCGCGCTGACGCTGAGCGGATTCCGCAAACGCTACGCGGCTTTCTAGGTCTTGGAACGCCTCTTCGTCGCCTAGCTGTGCATCCCAAGTGGCAAGGGCGCGCCGGGCTGCCGCGTGGTCACCCGTAGAGAGCACCGCCTCAAGCTCATTCATCGCTGCGCCCATCGCGCCTTGGCGCTGGTGCTGCTCGAGCCAAATCCACCCCATGGCAGCGATCATGGTGATGACAAGGCCCATGGCGGTCAGTCGGACCACGGCGCCAACGCGCGTGCGGCGCGTGGCGGCCAGCGCGCGTACGATCTCTCGGCGTGGTTCGATGCGCAGCGCCTGCTCGTAGGCCGCGGCTGCTAGCTGCCGCTCCCCTGCGGCGATGTGAGCGCTCGCGAGGCTCACGTATCGCGCGACGGCGACTTCGTCGTCGCCGAGGCGCTGGTGTGCCCGCGCCTCGCGCAGCAAGAAATCCTGGTCGTCATCATCGGCGCTGCCATCTTTCGCCTCTGACAGGATCTCTAGCGCGCGCTCAGCCCGACCATCTACGATCAACGCGTCGACGAGCGCTAACGTAATGACGCGAACATCCTCCGCAGCGGCGTCGTCGCCCATCGCGACGAAGACGCTGCGTAAAAAGTGGAGCGTGGCCACATCGGATGGATCGATCTCGTATGCCGCGTGCGCGAGTCGGTGCGCGTCCTCGCGCGCGCTCGGTCGCTGCGCCGCTTCGAGCAGCACGCTGACGGCCTTCCTGCGCATGCCGATGCGGTCGTAGATCTCCGCAACCTGCAGCGTGACGCGCGGCGTCGGGTCCTCGCTCCGCTCAAGCAGGGCCTGGAGGGTCACGGCGGCGCGGCCATCGTCTCCGGTCTCAGCAAAGGCAGCGGCGATCTCTAGGAAATCTGATTCGGCGACGTTCCGAATCGCGCCTTCGGAGTAGAGGCTCGCCGCAGCGCGCGCGAAGTCGAACAAGTCGAGCGTGGTCTCTTCGGCTAATTGCCGATACGTCGATTGGCCGTCAGCGCACGACCAGATCGCGTGCTGCTCGGGCGTGCGCGACCCTGAGTGAGGCTTCGCGGAGCTGCGCGTTGGGATCTCATCGAGGCTGCCGATCGTGTCTAAGATCCGCGCCCAGTCGTCAGAGCGTCGCGCGACTTCGAGCAGGAGGCTGTGGATTTCATACTCCGGTGCGCTCCCGAACGCGTCTCCGAGCGCGGCCGCCGCCTCCTCGCTCCGGAAGAGCTCAAAGGTCCCGCGTTGCCACGTGAACAGTGAGAACAGCTCCTCGTCGAAGATGACGTTGGCGGCGTCGTCTACGTCTTGAACGCGTACAAGCGCCGCTTCGGTGAGGAGATCTTCCATAGCCACGGGGGCTGGGCGTCGCTCACTAATCGCGCGGCGAAGCTCCTGGAGCTCGACGCATCCTGCTTGGACGAGGCGGCTGAGGAGACGACGTCGGCGCGTCGCAGTCGGCATAATGGGACGGATATATCCGTCGGCGATGTAGAGATAGCGCGACTCCAGGGGGTTGCAGACGCGGAGCACGCCCTCCATCTTCGACAGGGCGAGCGTCTGTAAGATGTCCGTCAGGCCGATCTGCTCGATGTCGCCCCGCATGGTCGCGCCGTGCCGCGCCTCTTCGAGCTCTAGCGCATTGATCGTCGCGCCGGACTCAGGCGCTTGGAGCAGGAACTCGAGCTCGTCATCGGTCAGAGTATCCAGACTGTCTGTCATGGTGAAATTAACGGAGCAACGCTGCAGCCATCAGCGACCGCGATCGGGTGCGGCCATGGTGCGCGCGTCGTTGCTCCTTATCGGATGCCTTGGCGTAGCCCCTCAAATGGCAGCGGCACAAAGCCCCGGTCGTGACGACCCCTGGATCAGCGAATCCGACCGTCGTTACACGGTGCGGTTCCAGGCGCTGCTGCTGTCCGGTGGGCTCCGCGACATCACCGCCGGCTGGGAGCTCGCCGCAGACCTCGGCCGTCCGGTTGCGCCGCTGTTGTGGCGCCTTGCCGCGCGCGAACGATCCAACGTTGGAAAACGACTCGCGTTGATGACAGCGGCGTTGATCGCGGGTGGGGCGGCCGAAGACGCGCGCTTGTTCTCATATTTGGAAAAGGACAAGGCGATGCTGCCGGAGCGAGTCATGGCGTCGCTCTGGGTCGCGTTGGGCCCTGCCCGGTCTCGGCCTCGGCCGGACATGGTGCGACGGTTCCTCGGGCCGAACCGTGAGCCGGAGACGCTCCTGGCAGTGGCCGTCCGGCTGGCGGCGGCGCGCTTTCCAGGCGCGGCTGACGACGTATCGCAGCTGGAATCTAATGATCCGGGGTTGTTGGCGGCCGCGGTGTTCGCGGGTATGCCCGTCTCGAGGAGCGCGGCTGCGCGACATTGGCGCGGGGATCACCGCCACGCTGGGCTGTATCAGCGCGGCGCCCTCTTCGGTGCGCTGCGCACCTATGGCAAGAGCGGGGTGTCGGCGCAGCTGCTCGACGCGGCGCGCGCGACGTTCGAATCACAGGGTTCCAGGGGGTCAGGGGAGAGCGCAGCGGCGATCATGCTCCTCGGTCGTGCTGGCGCGTTGCACGCCAAAGTTGGCGAGCTGGACTGGCGGCAGCTGCAATTCGCGGTGAGTCAGGAAGCGAGCTTGGAGTTCTTCCGCCCGCATGTGCGGGCGGCGCCCTATGCTCGCGATCCGGAGCCTGCCAGGCTCGCCGTCGCATACGCGCTCTCGTCGCCCCTTCAGCAGGTCGTGAACGAGCACACGACGTGGTCGCGAGAAAGGAGCGTGATCCCGCACGTCGCGGTAGCGCTGGCAGCGCGCTTGTGCGCGCAACCGCGGCAAGAGCGCGGCGCCCTGACGCTTCCGAGCAATGCGCCACTGCTCGCCGGCTGTCCGGAATGGTCGTTCGTCGTCTGGGCGGCTGGCGGCACTACGGCTTCGGCGCGCGCGTGTTCAGATCCAAGGCTGGCGTCTCTCTGGCGGTTGGTCGCGGACCGTCGGGTCTCCCGACCGGCAGCCAAAGAGGAGCTAGAGGCCGCCCTCTGGCGCTGGGGCTCCCATCCGCGCCTCGGGCT
>JAYYEE010000251.1:0-5296 GCA_036160175.1 Planctomycetota bacterium | reverse complement strand
CCGCGGTGAGCTCCTGATGCAGCTGCGGGACGCGCTTGTCTTGGTGCACGCGCTGGAACACCTTTAAGAGCTCGGGGAGATCGAACCAGAGCGCGCGCGTCGGCATCTGCTCCCGCCACCACTTCAATAAGAACGTCTTGCCGACGCCTGAAGGCCCGTGGAAGAGGTAGAGGTTCGCTGGCACGAGCTTCGCTCCGGCCGGCGCGCCGTCGTACGGCAGGCGGCTCTGCGCAGGGATCAGGCTCTGCAGCACGAGGTGCGCCGTGCGGTTGCCGTCGTCGATCACGGGGCGCTGCGGCGAGACCTCCAGCGCGTCGAAGCGATCCACTTGCTGGGCCTGGATCTCGACCTTCAGGTCCGTGCCGAAGTCCTCCGACAGGACCTCGGCGATCGAGGCCCGAAAGAGGGCGCGCACGCGATCGGCGGCGAGCCGCGACTCAGCCTCCAAGTAGACGGTGCCCCGCTCGAGCAACACGGGCCGCAGGCCTTGGAGCCACGCGTCGAACGTCGCGACGCCGACGCGTTCACGCCTCTTCGCCTGGACGCGGCTCCAGCTATCTTCCAGCAACGGCAACATGAGGGGCTCGTGCGACGATCTCGCGGCGCCATCGGGGACTCCGCGCCAAAAAGTCGGGCGAACAACCCTACCAACTGGCCGTCACCGCCGCCACTTTTGCTGCAGCTCTCGCGCCTCGGCCGCGGCCGGCGCGTCAGGGGCCTCCCGCAGGACCCGCTCGATGAGGCCGTCGCGGCCGGCTTCGTCGCCGAGCTCATGGCGCAGCTTCGCCGCCCGCAGCCACAACCCCCCGCGCACCGCCAGCTCCTCGGCGCCGCCCTCGGCAGGCGCCTCGGCCTGAGGCCCCATGTAGGCCCTGTCTTGGGCAGGGCGGACCGCCGCGGCCACCTCCAGCTCACGCGCCGCCTCTGCGTCTCGCCCGAGCGCCTCGTAGGCTGCAGCCATGCGCACGTGCAGCTCACGGTAGAAGGGGTCGATGCGGTTGCACTCACGGAGCAGCTTCAGCTCCGCCGCCCGGTCGCCGGCGTCGCGCTCGAACTCTGCGAGCGTGAAGCGCGGCGCGAACGCGCGCGCCGTGCGCCGGACAAACGCCTTCATCTCAGCTTGCGCCTTCGCCTGGTCGCCTCGCCCCCGATAGATCGCCGCGATCCGGAGCTCGGGCGCCGTCGCCTGCTCGGTGCAAGACGGCCAGCAGGCCTTGGCGCGCCCGAACATCTCGATGGCCTCATCAACAGCGCCGAGCTCAAGCAGCACCTCGCCGCAGCGGATCCGCGAGTCAAAGTCATCCGCGCCGCCGCCGAAACCCAGCTCGTAGTGCTCCTTAGCGGCCTCCAGCTGCCCGCGGCGGCGCAGCATCTCCGCGCGGACCAACATGCCCTCCGGGTGTCGGGGCTCCTGGCGCAGCACCTCCGCTAGCCAACGGCCCGCGTCCACCGGGTTGTCTTGTTGGAGACCCGCCCATGCGAGGTCGACGCGCGCGTCGAGGTTCCGCGCGTCGGCGCGCGCCGCGGCCATCAGGCGGCCGACCGTCGCAGGATCGAAGCGCTGGACGAGCTGGATCCCGCGGAGCAGATCGTCCTCGATGTAGCGCAACAGCTCACGATCAAACGCGCGCGAGCTCATCCCCAGCGCGCGGTCGAACGCCTGCTCGATGCCGAGGTCATCACCGAAGGCTCGCAGCAGCTCCAGCGCTTTGTCGAACCCGTAGCGCTTGGCCACCAGCTCGACGATCAGCCCGCCTTGGTAGTAACCAAACAGGATCCGCGGACCGCGGAAGAGCCGGTTCATCAGCCGCACCGGCGGGATGTCCGAGTTGTGGAACGCGTCGAAGAGCTCGCGGTCCATGCCGCGCTCCCAGGAGGTGTCACGCGCGCGCTCCTCGTACACCGAGAACCCCTCGGTCAACCAGCGCGGAACTCGGTTCTTGCTGACCCCGAGCGTCAGCACGTGGGTGTATTCGTGCCACGCCGTCGCCTCCCACATGAAGTCCTGCCGCCGCAGGTCGACGTCGACGGGCGAGACCAGCGTGATCAAGCGGCCGAAGCACGCGCCGAGCGCCGTGAAGCCGCGGAAACCGATGGTCCGGACCGAGAAGTCATCCCAGGTGTGGAACACCTCAACCGTCGTCTTCCCCTCCGGCTGCCACCCGTACTTCTTGCCGAGCACCTCGACGGCCTCGATGTGGATCGGGAGTAAATAGGCGCGCAGGACCTCAGAATCGTCCTTGTGCAAGAGCATCGTGAAGGGCCCGGCCTCCACGGCCTCATACTCCTCCTCGAGCAGCTCTTGGACGGCGATGGCGTTGTTGCGCCACGGGTTCACCATCGCCTTCTGCACCTCTTGGGCGCGCTCGAGCAGCGCCTTCGCCCGGGCTCCTTGGCCGCAGTAGAACAGAGACTTTGCCAGCCCGTGCATCGAGAGCACGTCGTCAGGGTCCAGCGCGAGGGCGGCCTCGAAGAAGGCGACCGAGTCGGCGAAGCGATACACCGACGCGAGGTGCTCTCCCACGATCCGGTCGCAGTCAGGCCAGCCGGCGTCGCCCCGGGTCGCCCGCGCGCGCAGCGCTGCATACTCCTCTGAGCGGTTCAACAACATCGCCGCCGCGGCGCGGTGGCAGAGGGTCTCGAGGTGGTTCGGATCGATTTTAAGGACGTCGTCGAGGCGCCGCGCCGCCTCCTCGAAGCGTCGGTCATTGAGCACGTTGACGGCGCGGTGCAGCAGCGCCGCTACGCACCGCGGGTTCCTGTCGAGCACCCGCGACAAGAACGCCTCCGTCTTGCTGCCGTCGAGCACCATGTTCGCGCTGCGGATGCGGTAGAGGGCCAAGAGCGCCGCTTCGTCGTCGCCGTTGACGTCGAGCACCTTCTTTAGATCTCGCTCGCCCGACGGAAACCCTGCGGCCTCGCCGTACGCGTCATACTTCAGCTGACCCAGCGCGGTGCGCGCCTCCGGCCGCTCGGGCGCGATCCGCATGCTGTCAACGAACAGTCGGCTCGCGCGCTCGTAGTTCTCACGGCCGCCGAGCTCGTACAAAGAGCGGCCGACGAAGGCGAGCTGGACCGCGTCTTCCGTGTCTGGGTCCAAGGCGGCGTTCGCGCGCCACAGCTCGAGGGCGTCGGCCCTGGCGCCGTCGGCCGCCAAGACCGCGCCGAGCTGGTAGCGCGCGCGGGCGTCGCTCGGATCTCGCTCTACCAGCTGGCGCAGCAGCGCCGCGGCCTCCTGGTAGGCGCCCTGCCTGCGGCGACACTCCGCGCGCAGCCAGACGACGTCTGGGTCGGACTGAGCGACCGCTGGCAGCCGCTGCAGGCCGCGCTCGGCGCGCGCGTAGTCACCCCGCCGAAGCTCGATCGACTGCAGGCCGACCGTCGCGCCCACGTAGAAGCGGTCCGACTCGTCGACCTCGTCCTCGACGAGATACTCGAACAGCTCCTCGAAGGTCTGCTCCGCCTCTAGCAGCCGCCCCGCGAGCAGCTTGCGCTGACCGCTCGCCAGGAGCTGCTCGTATTCCTCTGCCGCGTCATCCTGCGCCGCGAGCCCAGGCACCAGCAGCGCAAACAACAGGAACCACTTCGAGGTCTGCAGGGATCGCATCGCGTGCCACATTACGCCCGTTGGGCCATGCGTGCTGTTGGAACAACCGGAATGCCGACGAGTTCGGCGCCCGCTAGGCGTCCAACTCCTCGAACTGCGCGACCGCGGCGCGGAACGCCGCAGGCATGGGCTGCGGCTTGCCGTCGTCTCCTACGAACACCAGCGCGGCCTCAGCTTCGCAGAGCACCGCGTCATCGGCGCGAACCTGGTAGCACATCCGGAAGCTGCTGGTTCCCAGGCGCGTGGTCGCGGCCGCCACCGAAACCTGCATCCCTAGCCTGCCGGGGCGCGCCCACCGAATCGTCGCTTCGGCCAGCACGAACGCGATCTGGTGCCCGTCCATCAACCGCAGGTGCGTCAGGTATGCATAGCGCGCCTGCTCCATCATGCTGAGATAGACCGCGTTGTTGACGATGCCGGCCGAGTCGACGTCGACCCAGCGCAGCGGCACCTCCGTCTCAAACCGATAAATCATGTCCGCAGATTGTCGCAGGCTGCTGCGTGCCGCGGTAGCGCGCTTCTCTTACGTTCTGGCAGAGGAATCGGGAGCGATTGGGCGCCCCGTTCGTCGCCACCACTATGCGCGCGCTGACGTTCACCATGTTTTTTGCGCTGTCGGTGCCCTGTGTGGCGCCGGTGACCGCCCAAGACCCGCAGCTCAAGGAGCGCGGCTCCCCGCTCCAGGTCGTCGAGCCCAATGAAGGAGACCGCGCACTGCGTAAGACGCCCGTGGTCCGCGCCGTAGAACGCGCCGCCGACAGCGTGGTGAGCATCTACCTGCAGAACCAGCTCGCGCGGCGCCAGCCCGTTACCGAAGGACAAGGCTCCGGCGTGCTGCTCGACGACAGCGGCCTCGTGATCACGAACTGGCACGTCATCGCGCCGGTCTTGCTCGGAGAGCGGCGCGGTCGCAGCTACGGGGTCCTCGTCAAGCTCCGAGACGGCCGCGAGCGGACCGCGCGCGTGCTGAGCTCGTCCCCCACCCGCGACCTCGCGCTCCTGCAGCTGAAGCTTCAGGGCGACGAGCGCGTCCAACCGATCGAGATCGGTCGCTCTGCAGACCTGATGATCGGCGAGACGGTGATCGCGATCGGCAACCCGCAGGGCCACGCCAACACCGTGACCAGCGGCGTCCTCTCCGCCACCGGGCGCGCCATCCAGGTGCGGGCTCCTGACGGCGTCGTCCGCTCGTATGAGGACCTCCTGCAAACGGACGCCGCGATCAACCAGGGCAACAGCGGCGGCGCGCTGCTCGACATCACCGGCAGGCTCATCGGCATCAACAACGCCATGTCTGCTAGCGCTGAGAACATCGGCTTCGCGATCCCGATGGACGTCGTCCGAGACGAGTTCCAGCAGCAGCTGCTCCAGAGCACGAGCTTCGTCGCCAACGGCAACGCGCCGTGGCTCGGCTGGGAGGTCGCGGACCGAGATGGCGCGGTCGTCGTAGCCCAAATAATCGCCGGCGGACCGGCCGACCGCGCGGGGCTGATGGCCGGCGACATACTGCGTAAGATCGGCGACCGCGAGGTGCGCTCCTCGATCGACTACCTGCGGCACTTCTTTGACCTCGCCGAGCGTCGCAGCGTCTCGCTGACGATCGAGCGCGACGGCGCCCTGCTCGAGCTCGAGGCGCGTCCGCTGTCGCGCGCCGAGGGCGCGGTGCTCACGGGCATCGGGGTCAAGCTC
>JAYYEE010000250.1:0-3975 GCA_036160175.1 Planctomycetota bacterium | reverse complement strand
ACTTCGCGGCCGGCGTCGGTGAGGTCGTCAGTGATTTGGCGCATCGCTACATCCGGAAGACCGGCGCGCGCCAGTCGGGGATCGGCTGGTTGAGGCTCGCCGAGAACGCCAGCGCCAGCGCGCTGCGCGTCTGGCGCGGGTCAACGACGCCGTCGTCCCAGAGGCGCGCGGTCGCGTAGAGCGGGTGGCCTTCGGTCTCGTACTTCTCGAGGATCGGCGCCTTCAGCTTCTGCTCTTCCTCGGCCGACATCGCCTGCCCCTTGGCCTCGAGCTGGTCCTTCTTCACCTGCGCGAGCACGCCGGCCGCCTGCTCACCCCCCATCACCGAGATGCGTGAGTTCGGCCAGGTAAACAAGAAGCGCGGCGCGTAGGCGCGGCCGCACATGCCGTAGTTGCCGGCGCCGAACGAGCCGCCGACCAGCACGGTGATCTTCGGGACCTGCGCGGTCGCGACGGCCTGCACCATCTTGGCGCCGTCCTTGGCGATGCCGCCGGTCTCGTACTTCTGGCCGACCATGAAGCCGGTGATGTTCTGCAGGAACAGCAGCGGGACCTTCCGCTGGTTGCACAGCTCGACGAAGTGCGCGGCCTTCTGCGCGCTCTCGCTGAACAGGATGCCGTTGTTGGCGACGATCCCGATCGGCATGCCGTGCAGGTGCGCGAAGCCGCAGACCAGCGTGTTGCCGTAGCGCTGCTTGAACTCGTGGAAGCGGCTTCCGTCGACGAGCCGCGCGATCACCTCCCGCACGTCGTAGGGCGTGCGGGTGTCCTTCGGCAGCACGCCCAGCAGCTCTTCAGGGTCGTACACAGGGTCCTCAGACGCCTGCATCGCTAGTTGGCTGGGCTTGGTCGTGTTGAGGTGCGCGACGATCGACCGCGTCAGCTCGAGCGCGTGCGGCTCGTCCTCGGCGAAGTGGTCGGCCACGCCGCTCAGCCGCGTGTGTACGTCGGCGCCGCCCAGGTCTTCTGCCGAGACCACCTCACCGGTCGCCGCCTTCACCAAAGGCGGACCGCCGAGGAAGATCGTGCCGTTGCCCTTCACGATGACGCTCTCGTCGCTCATCGCCGGAACGTAGGCGCCGCCGGCCGTGCAAGAGCCGAGCACGCACGCGACCTGCGGGATCCGACGCGAAGACATCTGCGCCTGGTTGAAGAAAATCCGGCCGAAGTGGTCGCGATCCGGAAACACCTCGTCCTGCAGCGGCAGGAACGCGCCGCCCGAGTCGACTAGGTAGATGCACGGCAGGTTGTTCTCGAGCGCGACCTCTTGGGCCCGGACGTGCTTCTTCACGGTCATCGGGAAGTAGGTGCCGCCCTTCACGGTCGCGTCGTTGGCGACGATCATCACCTCGCGACCTTCGACGAGACCGACCCCGGTGACGACCCCGGCCGACGGCGCCGCGCCGTCGTAGAGCCCGTGGGCCGCGAGCGGCGACAGCTCCAAGAACGGCGCGCCCGGGTCGAGGATCTTGTCGATGCGCTCGCGCGGCAGCAGCTTGCCGCGCTTGTGGTGGCGCGCGCAGGCCTCTTCGCCCCCGCCCTGCCTGGCTGCGGCGACGTGCGATGCGATCTCTTCGATCGTCTGCAGGTGGTGGTCGCGGTTCTCGCGGAACTCCGGCGAGCTCGGCTTGGCTTGGCTTTGGAGGACGTCGGTCATCGGTCGTGTTCCAGGGCGACCAAGATAGCCGTCACCGCCCAGAAGCCCAGCGCCGCCTCCGCTTCGTCCGCCTCACCTCACGACGCGCAGGGCGACCAAGGCGAGCAGCCGCAGGTGCCCGACCACGACCCGCAGCACGCGCATCTTGCTAAACCCCAATAAGCGCGCCTCGAGCGTGCACGGGTGCTCCGCGACCCTCCCCCCGCGCCGCAGCACGCGGATCACGAGCTCGGCGGTGCCCAGGAAGCCGGGGTTCTTCAACGGTAAGTGGAGCACCGCGTTGCGGCGGTAGGCTCGGAAGCAGCTGGTCCACGTGCGCACGTCGCTCCGGAGCAGCGCGCGGTAGGCGCGCGAGAGCGTCCGCGACAGCAGCAGCCGCCACGACGGGACGTTCCGGACGGCGCCGTCTGGATGGTAGGGCGACGCCGTGACGACGTCGGCGTGGGCCAGCATCGGCACCATGTGCCGCAGCTCCATCGGGTCATACGAGAGGTCCCCGTCGATCGACGCGACGAGCTCGGCGTCGGTCGCCTGGAAGCCGCTGCGGATCGCCGCTGCCACCCCACGGTTCTCGCCATGGCGAATGAGCCGAAAGCGTCGCCGGTTGCGCGCGATCCGCTCGAGCAACATCCACGTGTCGTCCGCGCTGCCGTCGTCCACGATCACGAACTCGCACCGCGCGACGTCCGCGAGCGCGCCCGCCAGCAGCTCCAGCTCCACGAACAGCGACCGCACTCCTTCGGCCTCGTCCTTGAGGGGCACCACTACGGCTAGGCGGGGCGCGACGCGCGCGCCCGCGCCGTCTTCTTCAACCGGCGCGCGCGGCGCCGGTGGCGGGCCGACCGGTCGCCGCGCCAGCCCAAGCTGCGTCGCGATGGTCCCGCTGGTCCTCGCGGCGAGCGCGGCGAGCCGCTCCGCGCCCCCTACCGTCGCCTGCTCGTGCGGCGCACGCACCTCTGCAGGTAGCCCCCGAAGCCGCGGCTGCCGGTCGTCGAGGTGCCACGCGAGGAACGCGCTGAGCTGGTGAGCGCCGCCCTTCAGCGACCGCAGCGTCGACCCCTGTCCGCGGACGGGCGTCGCGTCATACGCGAACCCCAGCTCACGCAACACCGGATGCCACCACGGCTCTCCTCGCGAAGGCGCGACGCTCCACGCCGCCGCGAATCCCTGGATCCCCGTCCCGATCACCGCCTCGAGCGCCGCGCGCTCCTCGTGCCACGCCTGACGGAACCCCGCCCGGTCCTCCTCAGCGACGTCGTCAAGCGGGGTCGGGCAACGAACCGAGAGTCCGACCTCGTGGCCGCCCTCTACGAGCTGCACGAGCAGCGCCGGCGCGCGCATCGCGAGGCTCGCGGGGACCATCAGCGTCGCGCGCGCCCCTGCCGCCGCGAGCACCTCAGCCGCACGGCGAAGCGCCGCGTCCGCGCGCGCTGGCAGCCGCCGCCAGTGCCGCGGCGCCACGTGATCACGCCAAGCCTCGTCCAAGAACCACTCGGCGGCGTCGATCAAGAGGGCAGGGCGCGGACTGCTCACTGCCGCTTTGTAACGTGCGCGCGCCGACGGCTCCAACGTTGCCGGCCACGCCGCGAGAAGACACCCGAGAATCACAGCGGCGCCCGACCTACGATGTTGGCCGATGCAACGGTCAGGGCATTGGGGCGCGGTCACCTTGGGTTGCGTCGGCGCGATCTTCGCGGCGGCGTGCGCGACGCCCCACCACGCCGCGACAGCGCCGCCGTCGCACGACACCGTCGCGCCAGCAAGCGACCGCCCCGCCCCGCCCGAGGCCGCTGCCAACCGCGGCGACGCGGGCGTCGTCGCCGCGGTCGCAGCGCGGCCCCGCGCGCCGCTAGGCCCTGATCGCCGCGTCCAGGTCGGGCGCCACGGCATCTCTTGGACGTTCTCTCAGCCACGCCGGGTCGGGCGATACGTCAACGGCGATTGGTGGGTGATCGGTCCGGTCTCCCTCGTCGCGATCACGCCAGCGTGCGCCGCTGAGGGCCCTCGCGTTCGAAACGGCGCGATGGTCAACCCCGACCCGCGCCGCGCTTGGCAAGGCTACGACAGCGCGGCGGCCGGGAGCGCCGAGTGCAGTCGCTACGCCGACGAGCTCAACGTCGCTCGCGCCGTCTCGCCGACGTCGCCGCTGGACTTGTCGCCAGGCAGCTCGCTGGTCTCTGCTGTCAGCCACCCAACGCCTGGACAGCTGCCGCAGCTGGAGCGCTGCGCCGTGCTCACGGTCGTCGCGGCGGCGCCGCCGCCGCGCGCCTTCCGGCCGCCGTATTGCGGCGCCGACAAGCGCGCCCGCTGGTCGGCCA
>JAYYEE010000249.1:0-4125 GCA_036160175.1 Planctomycetota bacterium | reverse complement strand
GTTGGGCACGGGCGCCGGATCAACCTTGGGAGCGGGCGCAGGCTCGACGAACGGCGCAGGCGGCGGCGCCGGCGGGTCCGCCAGCAAGCTGCTGAGCTCGCTCGCGCGCGTGGGCGCGCGGGACGGCCGCTCATCGGGGCCGAGCAGCTTGTCGAGCGAGCTGGTGCGCGGAGAGAAGGACGCCTCCTCTACATCAGCGCGGGCGGGGCCGTCGTCCGCGTTGATCGCGGCGACGCCAGCCGCGGCGCGCTGCGCGCTGGCTGGCTCACCCCACAGCGTCACGCCGAGGATCAAGAAGATCACGAGACACATCACATAGAGGCCGTACTTTTCGAGCTGACCCATCACACCCTCCGCTCCGGTCGGAATCCGAATCAGGAGACCACCGCGACTTCGTCATTGGTCGAGAACGCCCCCGTGCGATCCGATCGCACCGCGTTCCCGATCAAGCCAACCGCCGCCAAACAAAAAACAAGACTCGTGCCGCCCGTCGAGACGAACGGCAGGTCGATACCCTTGGCAGGAGCCCACCCGCTGACCACGAGGAGGTTCACCGCCGCCTGCATGCAGATCATCAGAGCATAGCCGCAGACGACATAGCGTAAAAAGGGATCCCTGACCTGTATCACCAGCCGGTAGCACAGGTAGCCGAACGCCGAGTAGGCGAGCAGCACGAACAGGCTCCCCAAGAAGCCGAATTCCTCGGCGATGATCGCGAAGACGAAGTCGTTGTGGGCCTCGGGGACGTAGTTCATCTTCATCCAGCCCTGCCCGAGGCCGCGCCCGAAGACCCCGCCCGAGCCGACCGCGACCAGCCCTAGCCCCACCTGCGAATCTGGGGACGTGTCGAACAGCTGCTCGATCCGTCGCCGCACGTATTCGTGCTGCGTCGCGAGGAACATCAGCAGCGCCAGGCCGGCGCCGGCGAACGGCGCGAAGTGGATGAAGCGCACACCAGCGACCAGCGCCATGCAGCTCGCCAAGGCGACCGCGAGCAGCGCGTTGCCGTTGTCTGGCTGAGTTGCGAGCGCCAGCGCGAGCAGCATCGCGCAGCCCATCGCCGGCAAGAAGCCCTGACGGAAGCTCGACAGACCGCTGCCGGCACGCGCCAGCAACCAGCTAACAGCGAGCACGAGGAAGAAGCGCGCGGGCTCGACCGGCTGGAACTGCTGTCCCCCGAGGCGGATCCAGCGCGAGGCCCCCTTCGTGTCGCCACCCATGACGTGCGGCAGTAAGCACGCGGCGACCGCGCAGAAGAACAACGGCATCGCGGCGCGCCTGAGGAGGCGGAGCGGCGTGGTCGCGCACACCACGAACGCGACGAGCCCGAACAACAACTTGACGCCCTGCCGCTTCATCACCACCAGCGGACCCGCGTCCAGCTGTGAGCCGAGCACAGAGACCGCCATCACGAGACCGAGACAACTCAGCGCCATCACGACCAGCATCAACCAGTCGAGCTCGCGCACAGACTCGGTGGGCTCGCGCCGGCTCCTCGGGATCGCGCTCATTCAGTCAGCGCACCTTGAAGAGCAACAGGCTGCACATCGCGAGCAGCGCAGAGACGATCCAGGTCCTGGCGACGACGCGGGTCTCAGGCATCCCGCCGAACTGGAAGTGATGGTGCAGCGGCGCGCAGCGGAAGATGCGCTTGCCGCGCATCTTGAACGAGCCGACCTGCAAGATGACTGAGAGCGCCTCGGCGACGAACACTCCACCGACGACGAACAGCACGAGCTCTGTGCGGCTGATCAACGCGGCGTACGCCAACGCGCCGCCGAGCCCGAGGCTGCCGACGTCGCCCATGAAGACCATCGCCGGCGCCGCGTTAAACCACAAGAAGCCCAGCGCGCCGCCGAGCAGCGCGGCCATCAAAACGGCCATCTCGCCAGCGCCGCCGACGTGCGGGACGAGCAGGTACTCGGACCAGTCCACCCGTCCGACGGCGTAGGTGATGGCGGCGTACGCGATCGCTGAGGTCGCGACGCAGCCAGCTGCCAGGCCGTCGAGCCCGTCGGTGAGGTTGACGGCGTTCGCCGCGCCAGTCATCACCAGCACCGTCACGATCAAGAACGGCACCCCCCAGAGCGCGTGCAGCCCGACAGAGAAGTCCTTGGCGAACGGCACGTAGAGGTGCGGACCGCCGATGCCCTGCTGCAGACCGGCGGGGCCGAGCAGCCAGAGGCCGAGCAAGCAGGCGATGACCGTCAGCGCGCCCTGCTTCTGCCG
This sequence comes from Planctomycetota bacterium, assembly GCA_036160175.1. Lineage (GTDB taxonomy): Bacteria > Planctomycetota > UBA1135 > UBA1135 > UBA2386. Next base: position 1,896 of record JAYYEE010000249.1, on the reverse strand, counting down.
CATGCTGATGCCGCGCTTGGCGGCGCCGCGCTGGCCTTGTCGGAGCTTGGTCCAGTCGTCCCAGAAGCCGACGGCGGCGAAGCTCGCCACCAGCGCCAGGCCTGGCAGCGAGAAGGTGTTGACGCCGTCAAACCTCATCCAAAGCAGCCCGGCGAGCAGGATCGCGCCGATGACGAACACGCCGCCCATCGTAGGCGTCCCCGCCTTCTCTTTGTGCAGCTCCTCAAGCTTCTCCGAGCCGGTCCCGTCCACGCGCTCGCCCACGCCTTGACGCTGCAACCAGCGGATGACGCGCGGGCCGAACATGATCGCCAACAAAAACGCCGTCACCGCAGCGCCGCCTGAACGGACGGAGATGTAGCCCAACAGCCGGCAGACGTCTTCCGAGAACAGATACGGCGCCAGCCAGTGGATCATCCGCGCGACACCTCCGCCTCGCCTCGGCGGCCGACGTTGCCGAGCTCACCGACCAACCGATCAACGAGGCGGTCCAACTGCACGCGGCGTGAAGCCTTGCACAGCACGCGGTCACCTGCTCGGAGTTCGCCGCGCAGGAGTCGGAGGGCGGCGTTGACGTCGTCGAGGCGATACACAGCCGCTGCGGGCATCCCCGCGGCGACCGCGCCGTCGGCGATCGCGCCGGCGTCGCGGCCGACACAGACGAGCACGTCATGGTTGCTCTTCACGACCTGCTCGCCGAGGCGACGGTGCAGCGACTCGCTGTCGTCGCCGAGCTCGGCCATGCCGCCGAAGACGGCGATGCCGCGCCCCTCGCCGCCGGCCTGGAGCCCGGCCATCGCCTGCAGCGCCGACCGCGCCGACTCCGGGTTCATGTTGTAGGTGTCGTCAAAGATCATCACGCCACCGGCCTGCTTCGGCTCCAAGCGACGCGCCGCAGAGGGCACGCTGGCCAGCTGACGGAGGACGACGTCTTCCGGGACCCCCAGGTGGTGCGCCGCGGCGATCACGGCGAGCGCGTTGTAGACGTTGTGGCGACCGAGCCGCGGCAGCGTGACTGGCCGCTTGCCTTGCAGCAGGAACGTCGTTCCGAGCGCGTGGAAACGGACGTCGGTCGCGAACCAATCGGCTTGGCGATGGACGCTCAAGAACTCCACCTTCGCGTCGGTCAGCTCAGCCATCGCGCGGCACGCGGCGTCGTCCCCGTTGAGGATGCAGACGCCGTCTGCCGGCAAGGCCTTCGGCAAGCAGGACTTCTCGCGGGCGACCCCCTCGAGCGAGCCGAGCCCTTCCAGGTGCGCCGGCGCGACGCAGGTGACGATGCCGATGTCGGGTCGCGCGACGTCCGAGAGCTGCGCGATCTCTCCAGGCGCGTTCGTGCCGATCTCGACGACCGCGGCGCGCGTCTCGTCACGCAGCTGGAAAAGCGTCAGCGGCACGCCGACGTGGTTGTTGTACGAGCCAGGCGACCGGACCGCGGGCATGAACGACTCTACGACCGCGCCGAGCCACTCCTTGGTCGAGGTCTTGCCACACGAGCCCGTGAGCCCGACGCCGCGCGCGCGGCTGCGGCGCCGATGCTCGCGCGCGATGCCGAGCAGCGCCTCGCCTGTGTCTGCGACCTTGACGACGAACGGCTCACGGGCGCGCTGCAGCTTGGCCTCGCGCAAGAGCGATCCGAGCTCAACGTCTCGGTCGACGACCAAACCGACGCAGCCCTTCGCCACTGCGTCCCCGAGGTAGTCGTGGCTGTCATGGTGCTCGCCGCGCAGCGCGACGAAGACCTTGCCTTCGCAGTCTGCGCGCGTGTCGATCGCGACGCCCTGCCCCGTCGCGCCGCCTTGCACGACCTCACCGCCGGTCGCCTTCGCGACCGAACGCGCGGTGAACCACGGCCGCTTGGGGCGGGTTGTCCGAGACGCGCCCGTCATCGGTGCA
>JAYYEE010000248.1:0-4684 GCA_036160175.1 Planctomycetota bacterium | reverse complement strand
CGCAAGTGGATCGCGGCCGCGCAGCATTTCTCGAAGGTCAGGCCCTATTTTGTCTACACCGAAACGGCCGCCGTGCGCGTCGCGCGCGCCTCGGCGTCTGCGGGCGAATTCGCGAAGTCGCGCGCGGCGATCGCCGCGTATCGCAAGTTCGTCGCCGAGAACGAGCTGCACGCACGCCCCACCGGCAACCAGCAGGTCCGCAAGGCCGCGATGGCCTCGGGCGCCTACAACGACGTTCAGATCTCCTACTACGAGGCGCGCGGCAACAAAGCGTTCAACCTCGAGCGCGACCTGACGAAGTACGGCGCCGCGGTCACGGCGGCGAACAACTTCCTCACCAACTTCGCCGCTGACGGCGAGGTCTACGTGCCCCAAGTGCTCGCGTTCCTTGGACGCCTCCACATCGACACCGGCGCCTTGGAGCAGGCCGAGCAAGCCTACACGCAGCTAAAGGGCAAGGACCAGGCTCGCGCCGCGCGGCTCGCGACCGAGGTCTTCCAGGAGTTTCAAAACCAGGTCAAGGGCCTCGTCGCCGAGCGGGACAAGGGCATCGCCGAAGGCAAAGCCGACGCGGAGCTCGCAGAGCAGAACAGCGCGATTGAGGCGGCGCGACGCCGACTGACGGCGCTCGGCACCGACTACATCAAGAGCTCGCCGAAGCCGCAGCTAGCGATCCTGGTCAACACGATGCTCGCTTGGCAGAAGCTCTCCGAGTGGGCTCGCGTCGACGAGGTCGCCAAGCAGACGCTCGCGCTCTATGGCGAAGTCTCGGAGGAGCAGTCCAAGCGGATCGTGGACCAGCTGGTCCGCCCGATGGTCGGCGAGGCGCTACTTCAACAGCGCCGCTTCCAGGAGGCCTATGACATGCTCGTCGCCGCAGAAAAGGCGAACCCCACCCAATGGGAGCTGAAGCGCCAGATCGCGCGCGCGCTCGGCGGCTGGTTCGAGGTCTCAAAGACTGGCAACGCTGTGCTCGAGCCCGGCTTGGACCGGCCGGTCGAGGCCTACATGAAGTACTACGCCGACCGCAAGAACTCCTACCGGCTCTGGGCGGAGCGCCCGGAGGTCAAGAAGTTCAGCTTGGAGTGGTACCGGTTCATGTGGGAGTCCTACTGGTTCGCCAAGCAGGCGGGCAAGAAGGACAGCAAGTACGCCGAGAGCGCCGCCAAGTTCTTCCGCATCGCCCGCAGCACGAACGAGTTCAAGACGCTGCTGACGTACGGTGCAGAGGGCAAGACGCTCCACAATTACTTCATGAGAAACCGCTGATCTCACGCCGCGACACACCCAAGAAGGTTTGACCACGATGCGAATCCTCCCCCTGTTGTTGCCGGTGGCGCTGATGCTGCCGGCCACGTTGACCGCGCAGAAGATCAACGACGTCGTCCTGAAGAAGGACGGCGCCCGCGTCCGCGGCCTTGAGATCACCGACTTCCTCCTCTCCGGCGTCCGCGGCAAGCGCGGCGCGGACGACTTCGAGCTCCCGGCCCACATGGTCAAGGACATCGAGTGGAGCGAGCTCCCCGAAGAGTTCGTCGCCGGCAAGGGCGCCATGGGGCGCGGCGACTTCGCCGCCGCCTCACAGTTCTTCGGCGCGGTCCAGAGCGAGCGCGCGCTCGTGAAGGCCGACGCCGAGTTCTTCAAGGTGAAGGCTGCGATCGCCGGCATCGGCGCCGACCAAGCGAGCGCCGCGACTGCCGCCGGCCACATGAAGGGCTGGCTCGGCAGCAACCTCAATCACTGGCGCACGCCCGAGGCGCTGCTCCTCCAGGGCCGCGCGGAGCGTCTCGCTGGAAAAGCAGCGGAGGCGACCGCGACGCTCAAGGACCTGGACGATCGCGCGATCCGCGACGGCTTCGGCACGATCTGGAGCGCGCGCGCGAAGTATGAGCTGGCGTTGACCTTGGTGGCGGACGGCAAGTCCGGCGAGGCGCGCACGGCGTTCAAGTCGGCGAGCAGCGCGGCCAACACCGCCCTCAACACGTCCGACACCGACAAGTCAGAGCTCCAGAACCTCAAGACGCTGTCGCGCGTTGGCGAAGGCGAGACCTACCTGATCGACAAGGACTTCAAGAAGGCCGAGTCATTCTTCAAGAGCCTGGCCAACGACCCCTCTCCCGCCCTGAAGGCCGCCGCCGCCGCGGGCGAAGGGGAGGCGATCTTCCAGAGCGCCCTCGCCAGCAAGAACGCCAACGACCTGCGCCGTGCACAGCTCGCGTTGGCGAAGGCGAGCGTCTTCGACAGCACCAGCGGCGAAGCGAGCGCGAAGGCTAATTACTACCTGGGTCGATGCCTGCTGGCCCTCGGCGCCGAGAAGGAGGGCGACTCCTTCAAGCAGCGTGCGCTGAAGTACTTCGAGATCGTCTACACGGCGTATCCGTCGACCCGCTGGGCGGGCCTCGCCAAGAGCGAGTCCCAAAAATAGCCGGCACCCCGCCAGGAGACCGGCCGGAGCCCGTGGGCCAGATTTGTTTGGTCCGGGGGCTTCCCAGGACTGCCTCCGTCGCGCAAACTTCCAACCCCCTCTTTTTCGAATCCTTCGAAGCCCCTCTCCCTCGCCCCGCGCTCCTCGCGGGGCCGTTGTTCCCATGATCCTCAAGCACGTGCCGTCCGTTCGGTTCCTGGCGATCGCCGCCCCGCTCTTCACCGCCACCTCGCTGTTCGCCCAAGACGAGGCGACCGAGAAGCCGGCCTTCCTCAATGACGTCTTCGCGAACGCTGGCACGATCGGCATCCTGATCATGGTGATGTCGGTCATCGCGCTCGCGCTGGTCATCGAGAACTTCATGTCGATCAAGCGCGAGAAGATCGCGCCGCCCGACCTCCTCGACGAAATCGAGGCGCTGTTCGACGGCGAGAACTTCCAAGACGCGGTCGAGCTGTGCGAGCAGGAGAAGAACTACCTGACGAACGTCGTCGGCGCGGGCCTCTCGAAGCTCGGCCATGAGTTCGAGACCATGCAGACGTCGATCCGCGAGATGCAGACCGAGGAGTCGGTCAAGCTCTTCCAGAAGATCGGCTGGCTGTCGCTGATCTCGGCCATCGCGCCGATGATGGGCCTGTTCGGCACGGTTACGGGCATGTTCGACACGTTCGGCACGATCGCAGCGTCGGGCGGCAACGTCTCGCCCGCGAAGCTCGCAGGCGGCATTAAGGGCGCGCTCGTCACGACGATGCTCGGCCTGATGGTCGCCATCCCCGTCGGCATCGGCTTCTTCGTGATGCGCAACCGCGTCATCCGGACGTCGACGGAAGTCAACGCCATCACCGAAGACCTGTTTGAGCGCTTCCGCGCCAAGTAGGGCTTCCCTGGCCGACCCAGAAACACTGATCTTCTGCGCGCTTGTCGCGTTGATCTAGAGGGCCTGGGTCTCACCCCGAATCGCTGCGCGCACGCGCAGCGGCCCACCGGAGGAACAGCCGAATGAACCTAGAAAAGATGGTGAAGGAGGAGCTCGACATGGACATGACGCCCATGATCGACTGCGTCTTCCTGCTGATGATCTTCTTCGTGCTGGTCATCGACCTCAGCCAGAAGAACCTGGAGGACCTGATCCTGCCGCGCGCAGAGTTCCAGGAGCCTGACGACGAGCCGCCGGAGAACCGCCCGATCTTGAACGTGCTGCAAAACGGCACCGTGATCTATCAGGGCAAGGTCAAATATGACCCGAACGTCCACGGCAAGAACTACGGCCCGATCAACCAGATGTTGGCAGACATCCGACGCGTCGGGATCGCTAACAAGACGCTGACGCTCGTCGACAAGGACGTCGGCGGCGCCACCGCGAAGGTCATGGACGAGCCGATCCTGATCCGCGCCGACAAGTGGACCGAGTGGCACTACGTCGGCGAGATCATGAAGCAGTGCTCGCAGCCTGAAATCGCCTTCTGGAAAGTGCAGTTGGCCTTGTCCGAAGAGGACAAGGAGACCGGCGAGAAGAACTCCAGCCTGACGAGGGGACAATGAGCGCTATTGACGACGCCCAGGAAGAAGCCAAGGCGGACATGACGCCGATGATCGACGTCGTGTTCCTGATGATCATCTTCTTCATCTGCATCGAGTTCAAAGTGCTCGAGTCGAAGCTGAACGCCTTCCTCCCCACCGACAAGGGGAGCCAGAGCACGGTCGTCGAGCCGCAGGAGCAGCTGTCGATCAAGATCCACGTCGAGCGGAAAGGCACCGCCGACTACGGCAAGAGCGGACCTGGCATCAACATCGGCACCGGCCGCCCGCGACGCTTCCGACTCAACGGCCACAAGCTCAAGTGGGAGGTCGGCCCGACGCCGTGCTACTCGCTGAAGGAGCTCCGCGCCGAGCTCGGGCGCATCGCCGCCGATCCGGGCAGCATGATCCCGGACCTGAAGAACCCCGGGCGCCAAAAGCTCATGAGCTGCGTCATCGAGGCCTACCCAGGCACCTACTACGAAGACGTCGCCAAGACCAACGACGCGGCCAACGACGCGGGCTTCGAAGAGGTAAACTTCGGCGGCGGCCTCGGCGAGGCCAAGTAGGCCCCTACCCATCCGCGCCTGCGACCCAACCGCAGGCGCCGGCCTAGCGCGGGCCCCCACTTCGGTGCGGGCCCGCGCGGGTTTTGGCGGCCCTCCCACCCCCCCAGCGGCCCGTCCGGACCCCGCCGAAGGCGCCCCCCCGCGGCCCCCCCGACCCGGGACCCAGCTGGCC
>JAYYEE010000247.1:0-7471 GCA_036160175.1 Planctomycetota bacterium | reverse complement strand
GCCGCCGATCGTCAGCGGCGATCGCCGTCAAAGAGTGCGCCACGATCGCGGCGGATGAGCTCACGTCGCTCCTCACGGAGTGCGCAGAGACCACGCTGGTTCTAGAGGACGTCGATCAGCTCCCGGCTGCTGCGCAGGCGGTCTTGGTCAAGCACCTGAAGGAGCGCTCCTCTTCTCGCGCGCCGTCGATGGTAAGACTCGTCGCGACGACGTCGGCGCACATCCCCGAGCTGGTAGCGCGCGGCGCCTTCCGCGAGGACCTCTTCTACCGTCTGCACGCCTTCCCGATACTGGTCCCTGGCCTGCATGAGCGCGTCGACGACGTGCAGGTGATCGCCGACGCGATCCTCGACGCGACCGTGACCGAGTCGGGCTGCAGCCACGCTGGCTTCACGCAAGCCGCGCGCATGATGCTGGAGAACATGACATGGTCTGGCAACGTCACGCAGCTGGAGATGACCGTCCGACGCAGCGCCGCGCTCGCAGGCGGCGCGCCGATCGACCGCGAGCACCTCGTGGCGCAGGACGTCGCCGCGCCCGCGCCGACCGGATCGACGCTCGGCGCTGCGCAAGGCGCTGCACCACAGGCCGCAGACGGCGAGTTGACGGAGGACTGCATCCGGCCCTTCGAAGAAGAGGAGAAGGCCCTGCTGGGGCGCGCGCTCCGCGCGACCAAGGGCAACGTGCGCCGAGCTGCGCAGCTGCTCGGCATCGGCCGCGCGACGCTGTATCGCAAGATCCAGCAGTATGACTTGCGCCTGCACTAGGCCGCGCGGATCGTCGGCGCTATGCCGCGCGAGGTCCCCGTCCTGCACCGCGACGACCACTTGCTCGTCGTCGATAAGCCGGGTGGCGTCCTCGTCGTCCCGGCAGCAGGGCGTCCAGAGCCCTGCCTCGTTGACCTGCTAACGCAGCAGCTGGGGCAGCGCGTGTTCGCGGTGCACCGCCTCGACGAAGACACGACGGGCTGCATCGCCTTCGCGCTCGACGAACACTCACGCGGCGCCCTCGAGGCGACGTTCCGCGATCACGCGGCCGTGCGGGACTACTTGGCGCTGACGACGGCCGTGCCGTCCCCGGAGTCAGGCTGCATCGAGAGCCAGCTAGAGGAGGGGGCAGACGGGGTCGTCCGCGTCGTCCGCAGGGGCGGGAAGCGGGCAGTCACGCACTACGAGGCCCTGGCGCGCAACGGCCGGGGCAGCTTGGTGCGTTGCCGGCTCGAGACAGGCCGCCGCAATCAGATCCGCGTGCACCTCGCGGCGCTAGGGTGCCCGGTCGCCGGCGACCGCAAGTACGGATACCGAGCGCGCGCGGGCGAGCGGTTTGGGCGGGTTATGTTGCACTCTTGGAGCCTCTCGGTCCCGCACCCAGTCACGGCGGCCATGGTCGAGGTGTCTTGCGACGCCCGAGAGTCTGAGCTCCGGCCTTAGAACGTGCTGCGCGACGGTGGCGGCAGGGCGGTCGCGCCATCTACAATCCGACCGCCTTGCGCGTTCCGGTCCAGATGTCCGAGAAGACCCTCTTCGGGTTCCTCACGAGCACGCGACTCCCAGTCGTCTCCAGCCTCGCGCTGGTGATCCGGTGGTCGTCGCTGGCGATGGCGTTGGCGGCGGGCGGCTACGGCGTCGCCTGCCTCTTCGTCGAGGGGGGATTCTGGAGCGTCGATTTGCCGTGGTGCGGCGCGCTCCCTGCGCTCGCTTCGTCGCCTTTGTTCGGGGCGGCGTGGTTCGGCTGGCGGCGGCAGCGCCTGCAGCACGCGGCGACGGCGCTGTTCCTGGCGATGTTCACGCTGGTGATCTTGGCGAACTGGCCGCGCGGCGTCTTCACGCCCACCTGGTACCTGCACCCGGTCTTGTCGCTGCTCGCGACCATGTGCCTCGGCGTGATCCCTGGGCTGACCCTCACCTTGGTCGCGGTGGCCTCTTTGTTGGTCGCCACCATGGTTTCCCCGGGCGCCGCGGTGACGCCGGCGATCTTGCCGGACGCGTGGGTCCACACCATCAGCCTCTCGGCCGTCTCGTTGGGTTCGGCGCTGGCTGGCGCGATCGTGAACCGGCTGGTGTTCGTGGCGCTGATGACCGCAGAGGCGCAGCGACGCAAGAACTTCGAGTCCAGCCGCGCGCTGCGGCATCGGGAGAAGCTGCTGCGGCACGCGCTGAGAGTCGAGACGGTCGGCGATCTCGCGGGGCTCGTCTGCCACCAGCTACGCAACACGTTCCAGGTGCTCATGGGGCACGTAACGCTGGGCTCGATGGCCGACGATGAGGAGCGTCAGCGCCGCTTCAAGTTGATCGAAGAGACGTTGCAGCAGACCCAGCCGCTGCTCGACCAGCTGATGCGGATGGCGCACCCCGACGAGGGCGCGAACGCCTCATGCGACCTCGCGGAGGTCCTCCGTCAGTTCCACGTGCAGGCCGAGCGCGTGCTCCCGAGCGGCATCACGGTGCGCTGCGAAGCTCCGGCTGAGGCGCCGATGGTCCAAGTCAACCCGCACGGCCTCGTGCACGCGCTCTGGAACCTCGTCATCAACGCCAAGCAAGCGATTGACGGAGAAGGCCAGATCGCGCTCCGATGCGGCAGCGATCGGCGCCAAGTCTGGATCGAGGTGTCGGATACGGGGCCTGGGATCCCAGCGGAGGTGCAGGAGCGGATCTTCGATCCATACTTCACGACCAAGCCGATCGGCCAAGGGACAGGTCTGGGATTGACGGCGGTCGCCCGCTACGTGCGCGGGAGCAACGGCGCGATCGAGGTCGACAGCGCCCCCGGTCGCGGGACGACCTTCCGGATGCGGTTCCCGCGCGGGGTCGGCCTGCACGCGGACGCAGACGCGCCGATCACGGAGATCCCGCGACCGTCAGAGCCCGCAGTGAGCGACTCCCAGACCAGCTAACCAGCCGCGCGAGCCAGCAGGGCTACAGCTCGGTCCGGCGTCCGAGCCGATTGGTCAGCACCTCGCTCAACACCTGTCGGAGCGACCCCCGCCCCTTGGTGTCCATCCAATCGCCAGTCGCTTGGTCGCGCTCAAAGTGCCAAGCGGTCGCGCCTTCGGCCAGCCAGATCTGGTGGGCTGCGGTCTGTCGGTTCAACACGCACGGACCGCCGCTCGCGAACGACATCTTGATGACGCCGGCAGCGGCGTCAGCCTCGAGCTCGTCGGGGTCGAAGGTGTCCAGCTTCGTGAGCAGCTCCTCCATGAGGGCGTCGGCGATCTGAAGGAACTCCTGGTCCGTGTTCATCTGGCGGGATGATGGGGCAGCGCGGCGCGTCGGCCAAGGCCAGCCTGCTCGCAGATTGCGTGCAACGGCAGACGCCGGGGGGAAAAAAAGAGTGGCCGACGACTCTCTCCCGGAATCGCCGGCCACGTGGGGTCCCGCCCTCTCAAGTTTGCCCTCTCGATGCGGCGCTGCGTTACCAGCGCCTCTTGGGCGGGACCTCTCGTCCCATGCTGTCTAGGTAGACGAGTGAGGGGCTGGAACTTTCCCGCGTGCTTCAGATTTTTGCGGTTCTGGGGACAGATCGGCGGCGCCAACACTCCTAGCACGTTGCTCTGCAAGGGAATTGGGCAACCGCCGTCCGTCAGCGCGCGGCTCGCGCGGCGCGCTCTTGCCACTTCGGCAGCAGGTCCGCGACGGTGACCTGCTCGGCGTCGGCCTCGAACCCCAACAAGACCCGGTGGCGCAGCGCTGGGAGCAGGCACGCGTCGATGTCGGTCTGCACCACAGCCGGTCGGCCCGCGAGCAGGGCGCGGGCCTTCGCCCCCAGCAGGATGGCCTGTCCGGCGCGCGCGCTCGCGCCGTAGCGGACGAACCGCTTGGTGTCGTCGTCCGTCCCCGGGTTGTCCGGGTGGGTCGCGAGGACCAGCTCGGCGACGTGACGCAAGAGGTGAGAGCCGCAGAGGACCTCGCGAACGAGGCCCTGCAGCTGCAGCAAATCAGCGCCCGCGAGCTGTCGCAGCGGCTCGTGGTCGGCCGCACCGGTCGTGGCTTCGAGGACACGAGCCATGCTGTCGCTGTCGGGCGTGCGGACGTCTAAGCGGAACAAGAACCTGTCGAGCTGCGCTTCGGGGAGCGGGAACGTGCCCTCGAGCTCGATCGGGTTTTGGGTGGCGATGACGTGGAACGGGTTCGGCAGCTCGTGGGTGGTGCCCGCCACCGTGACCGAACGCTCCTGCATGGCCTCGAGCAGCGCAGACTGCGTCTTGGGGGTGGCGCGGTTGATCTCGTCGGCCAGGACGAGCCCTGCGAAGACGGGCCCGCGCTGGAAGCGGAACGTGCGCTTGCTGCCGTCTTCATCGATCACCTGCGTTCCGGTGACGTCGCTGGGCATCAGGTCAGGCGTGAACTGCACGCGCGAATACTCGAGGCCGAGTCCGCCCGCGAGCGCCTTGACCAGCATGGTCTTGCCGAGCCCTGGCAGGCCCTCCAAGAGCACGTGCCCTCCGGCGAGCAGGGCGACGATCAGGTCGTCGATCAGGTCGTCCTGGCCGAGGATCCGCTGGCGGATCTGGCCGCGGAGCGCCTCGACGTTCTCTAGGAGGGCGCCTGCGCGGCGCTGCACGTCAGATGTTGGCTCGATGTTGCTCATGACGGGGGAGGTCCTCCACGTCCTCGCGCTCGCGGGTCCCGCAACCTCGCAGGAGGCGACGCGCACGATGTAACGAAGCGTAGCTTCCTGTTCGGGCTAGGCCAGACGATGATAGGCGCATGCGTCAATGGTGCGGGATCGGTCCGGTGTTGTGGCTGTTCATGGCGGCGTGCGCTGGGGTCGCGCCAGACCCGGCGGCGGTCTCGATCGACGCGCTGCCCCTGCGGGAACTCAGCGAGGACGCTCGCGCGCGCTGCGCGGCGTTGGAGCAGTCGGCCATCGAAGCGGTCGTTCAGCGGCAATACGTCGCGGCCGAGGAGGCGGCGAACGCGGCGCTCGAGATCGACCCTCGCTCGGCGCGCGCGCACGCGGTGCGCGGGATGGTGACGCTACAGCAGGCCGCCGCCGTCGACCCGATCGAGTGGCGAGGCCTCCGCCAGGGCGAGTCCGAAATGGCCGTCGCGCGCCTGCTCGCGCCTGCGGACGCGTTCGTGGGCTGGCTGCACGCGGTCTTCCTCTCGGAGAGCGGGCACGTCAGCGCGGCCGCCGCTGCGGCAGAGGCCGCCTTGGAGCGCTGCGCGGACGCGCCAGCAGCGGAGAAGGCCGCCCTCCTGGGGATCGCCGGGACCTACCGCTATGAGCTCGGCGAAGAGCGCGCCGCCGTGCCACACTTAGAGGCGTACCCGCCGCTGCGCCCGCGCGCCGCGACTGCCCAGTTCCGGTTGGGCGCGTGTCTGCTCGTGATGTCGAAGACCCTCCAGGGCGTGCCGCCGCCGTACCGAGTCGGGCAGTCGTACGCCGAACAGGCGGCCGACGCGTTCCGCCGCTGCGTTGAGCTCGCGCCTGGCGATGAGGACGCCTCCTCATCGATCGCCGCGGCGCTGCTGCGCGCGGCGGAGCTCGCCCGGCTCAAGCCAGAGGGTGATCCCGCGTCACGCGCGGCAGAGGCCGCGCTGCTCGAGCAGCAGGCCCTCGACCACCTCCGGACCGTGACGGAGCGCTTCCCAGACAGCGCCGAGGCGCGCTTCCGACTCGGGGTCGTCGCGGGCCAGCTGCGGCAAGCCGAGCTCGCGCAGCAGTCCTACCGCGACGGCCTCGCGCGCGATCCGAGCCACGCGGGCTGCTTGATGAACCTCGCCGCGATGGCGTCAGAGCGCGGCGACCGCGACGAGGCGCGCGGCCTGCTGCTGCGTCTGCTCGCCGCAGAGGACGCGCGCCAGCAGCTCACCAGCGAGGAGCGTCAGCTGGTCCAGGGCTGGCTGGACAGCAAGTAGGCGGCCCAGCCGTCGGGGGCTCAGATCCCCAGGATGCTGTAGCCCGCGTCGACGTAGATCACCTGCCCCGTCACGCCGTTGCTGAGCGGCGAGAGCAGGAACGCGGCGGTGTTGCCGACGTCTGCTTGGTCGACGTTGCGGCGCAGCGGCGCCTTCTGGGCCATGGAGTCCAGCAGCGTGCCGAAGTCGCCGACGCCCATCGCTGAGACCGTCTTGATCGGCCCGGCAGAGATCGCGTTGACGCGTACGCCGTGGGGGCCGACGTCGTTCGCGAGGTAGCGGGTCGAGGACTCCAGCGCCGCCTTGGCGACGCCCATCACGTTGTAGTTGGTGACGACCTTCTCCGCCCCGTAGTAGCTCAGGCAGACGACGCTTGCGTCGCGACCTTCCATCATCGGCAGCGCGCCCTTGGTCAGGCCGATCAAGGACCAAGCGCTGACCTGCTGGGCGAGGGCGTAGCCGTCCCACGTGGTGTCGCGGAAGTTGCCGCCCAGCTCCTCGCGCTTGGCGAAGGCGATGGAGTGGACGAGGCCGTCGATGCCGTCCCACTCCTTGCTGAGCGCCTCATAGAAGCGGTCGATGTCGCCGTCGACGGTCACGTCGCACGGCAGCATCAGTGGCGGGCGCTCGAGGTCTGCGGCGAGCTTCTTCACCGCGTCGCCCATGCGCTCGTTCTGGAACCCGAGCGCGAGGTTGGCGCCTTCGCGCTGCAGCGCTTGCGCGATGCCCCAGGCGATCGACCGCTTGTTCGCGACGCCGAAGATGACGACGTTCTTTCCATCCATTAGGCCCATGGTTCGCTCCTCTGCAATGCGTCGGTGGTTTCGTGCTCTCGGGTTCGAGGGCGGCGACCATAGCCACGCAGGGCCGCAGGTTCACGCGTCGGGCGAATCCGTCCGCAGGAACGTCGCGGCGAACAGCTTCCGAGCCGGCGTCGTCCACGGGACCTCGGCGTCGACGGAGAACCACTGCAGGCGCCCTGGCGCCAGGACCTGGGCGGCGTGGCCGTGCAGCGTGATGCGGTGGTGGGTGATGGCGTGCCGGACGCAGGCGAGCGCTTCAGCCACGCGGATCTCAGCGCCGAACCGCTGCTGGAGCGTGCTCGCGAGGTCGTGTTCGTCGCAGTCTTGGAGCACCCCCGGACCGGGCAGGTCGATCTGGCCGGCGTTCGCCTGCCCGTCGGGGACCCGGAAGCCGAGCGCCTCGCCGCCGCGCGTGACGACCACCGCTCGGGCGGTGACGTCGGTGGCCTTGCGGGGCGGCTTCTTGACCGGCAGCTCGGCGGTGCGTCGCTCGCGGCGCGCGACGCAGTCCGAGGAGACCGGGCACGCCTCGCAGCCGGGCGAGGTTGGGGTGCAGACGGTGGCGCCGAGCTCCATCAGGGCTTGGTTGAAGTCACCGGCCCGCCCACGGTCCATCCAGGCCAGCGCCTGGGCCGTGATCGGCTTGCGGGCTCTGTTGGTGCCGATCGGCTCGTCCCAGCCTCGGTGTCGGGAGACGACGCGCTCGACGTGGCCGTCCACGGCGGCTTCGCACAGCCCGAACGCGATAGCGGCGACCGCGCCCCGGGTGTAGGGCCCTACGCCGGGGAGCTCGGCGAGCGCCTCGAC
>JAYYEE010000246.1:0-3282 GCA_036160175.1 Planctomycetota bacterium | reverse complement strand
CCCAGCCTGCGTCGAAAGTCCCTGAGAAGATCGAGGCGTTCTCGCCGCTCCTCTGACACGCCGCCGGAGCGTATGCGCGCGAGGCACGCCCGCTGCTCCCCCAAAAGGTCACTGCGGCGTTGCCGTCATACGCCGAGAGCCTCAGCTACTTGGCGTGGGGCTCGGTGTGCCGCTGATCCCGGAGGACCCTGCCAGGGTCAACGCTGGCAGACCGGACACCAATAGAGCCGGCGCCCCGCGCTCTCCCGCTTCTTCACCTTGACGCCGCAGAGCCTGCACGGCTTGCCCGCGCGCGCGAACACGAAGTGCCGCCGCTGACTGCGCGGGACCCCCTCGGCCTGCAGCCGACGGTTGTCATCCGGGTCGTTCGTGATGCCCTTCAGCTTGTAGGCGCGGCGCGTGATCGTCACGACGGCGTCGGCGAGCGCTGCGACCTGGTCGTCGTCGAGGTCCTTCGGGCGCTGGTCCGCGTCGAGGTTGCTGACGAAGAGGATCTCGCTGCGCAGGTAGTTCCCGAGCCCGCAGACGAAGCCCTGGTCGAGCAGCAGCGCGCCCAGCGACCGACCGGCGAAGCGTGGGTCGCGCAGCCGCTTGCGCACGGCCGCTGGCCGCACTCGCGCCGACAGGATGTCTGGGCCGAGCTTCTTCAAGAAGGGGTGCTCTGACAGTTCCTCGTCAGCCAGCACCTCGATCTCCGACGCCGAGTAGAGCAGCGCCGAGCGCGTCGCCGTATGCACGGCGAACCGCAGCTGCCGATTCGTCTGCGGCTCCTTGCCGCGGGCCACCACATACCAACGCCCGTAGAGCTGGTTGTGCGAATACACGTTCCACCCGCCCTCAAAGCGGGTCAGCAGCGCCTTGCCCCGCGACTCGACGGCGACGACCTCGCGCCCAGTGAGCATGTTGGCTTGGTCGGCGAGGTGCGGGAACGCGAACCAGACGTCCTCGGCGATAGCTCCGCGCAGCGCCTTCGCGATGCGGTCGGCCTCTTGGCGAATCTCCGGTCCCTCTGGCATCAAGCCCAGATTCGCTGGCGCCGGCCGCGCGGACGCAGCCGCGTCGAGGCGCGAACGAGGACGCCGCCCCGCATCCGCAGGCCGGCCAGGGGCGAACGTCGGCGCAGCGCCGGCCAACTTGGCCGCCGCACCCCACCCCGCGAACTCGTTTACGTCTATGCGCACCGCCGCCCCCCTAGCCTGCCTCTTGACCGTGTTGTCCCTCTCCGCCGCCGCCTCGGCGCAGTCATTCCGCCTCGACTTCCAAGACGGCGTCGGCGCCTGGAACACCGTCCTCGACGGCGTCATGGGCGGCCTCTCAACCGGCCGCGTCTCCCAGCCTGAGCAGGGCCTGCTGCGCTTCGCGGGCGAGCTCTCGCTCGAAAACAACGGCGGCTTCTCGCAGATGCGGCGCTCCGTCCGAGAAGGATCGATGGAGGGCGCCGAGGGCCTGCTGCTCGAGGTCAAGGGTGACGGGCGCACCTACAACTTCGACATCCGCCAGAGCAACGTCCGCCTGATGGCGGGCGGCTTCCAGCGCAGCTTCGCGACGGTCGCCGGCGAGTGGACCGAGGTCCGCCTGCCGCTTGCCGACTTCGAGCTCTACTCGTTTGGACGCAAGCTCCGCAGCGCGCCGACGCTCGACCCGAACAAGATCGAGTCGATCGGCGTCACCCTCTCCGATAAGAAGTCGGGCCCCTTCGCCCTGGAGGTCCGATCCATCGCCGCCTACGGCGCAGGCGCGGACGCAGGCGACGGCGGCGCGGACGGGACCGGCGACGACCTCGGCGCTGTCGCCAAGGCCGCGGGCCTGAACAAGCTGCTGGCGCTGGTGCAAGCCGCTGAGCTGGCGCTCCCCGAGTCGCCGGTCACCATCCTCGCGCCGACCGACGCTGCGTTCGACGCGCTCCCGGAAGAGACCGTCGCCGCCCTGCTCAAGCCCGCGGGCCGGGCCACGCTCCGGACGATCCTGCAGCACCACGTCGTGCTCGGCGCGACGGCGTCTGGAGACGTGCTCAACCGCCGCGCGCTGACGAGCGCCATCGGCCAGAAGCTCGCCGTGGACGACCTCGCCCAGACCATCGGCGGCGCGGGCATCGTCGCGACCGACGTCCCCTTCGACGGCGGCGTCGTGCACGTCATCGACGCGGTCTTGATGCCCGAGACGCGCTCGATCACCAAGCTCGCGGTCGACACGGACGAGCTGAAGACGCTCGTCACCGCGGTCCAAGCAGCCGGGCTCTCCAGCCAGTTCGGCGGCGACAGCGGCCCGTGGACGGTCTTCGCGCCGGTCAACAGCGCCTTCGCTAAGCTGCCCGAAGCGACCCTCAAGTCGCTGCTGGAGCGGAGCAATCGCCGCGCGCTGACCGACATCCTCGGCCTGCACGTCGTGCCAGGCCGCATCGCGGCCCGCGACCTGCTCGCGAAGAAGAAGCTCACGACGCTCATGGGTGAGCCGATCGCCGTCGCGCTGGTCGACCGC
Organism: Planctomycetota bacterium; assembly: GCA_036160175.1. Lineage (GTDB taxonomy): Bacteria > Planctomycetota > UBA1135 > UBA1135 > UBA2386. Next base: position 804 of record JAYYEE010000246.1, on the reverse strand, counting down.
AAGCTGCAGGTCGGCGGCGCGACGATCACGACCGCCGACATCCAAGCGAGCAACGGCGTCGTGCACCTGATCGACGGGGTCATCACGGAGCCGCTGGGCGGCAAGCGCGCCGAGCGCGGCGACCTCGAGCCGAGGCGCGCGCGCAACGTCGACGCCGCCGCCGCCGCGATGCGCGTCTACGAGGTCGCCATCAACCGCGGCGCGGGACTTTGGAACGACGGCAACCGCGACGGCTGCGCGGCCGTCTATGAAGTAGCCATCAGCGCGATGATCGGGCTCGGTCGCGACCGACTCCCGCAAGCGGTCGTGGACGCGCTGGTCGAAGGGCTGGACCGCGGCGAGCCGCAAGAGGCCGTCGAAGCAGCGTGGACCTATCGCGCCGCGCTCGACAGCGCCTACCGACAACTGCGTAGGTAGCTCCTCGCGCCTTCGGCTGCGACCGCCGCAACGCCTGCGCGGCCGCGCAGATCGGCGCGCCGCGATCGAGGAGTCGGGTGACACGCCCGACCGCAGAGTTGCGTCCAAAACACTGAGGCGCCCCCGAACTTGGTCTACTGTCCAAGACTTCGGAGGTAGGTAGGTTGCGAGTCGGGAGAAACTTCTCCCGTAGCCTTCCATGCCTACGTCAAGCATCCTCACGGACGGCTTCCTGGCGCACTACCTGTGCCAGGCAGTGATCTGCGCGTTCATCGCGACCCTGCTGACGACGCTGAGTCGTCTGCAGCCGACGGGCTTGATGCGCTGGTGGAGCGTGTCTTGGGCGGCGCTCGCGGTGTACATCGGCTCCGCGGGGCTGTCGCTCTG